>JAJFBO010000290.1 GCA_020697025.1 Burkholderiales bacterium | reverse complement strand
AATGTACACACCAACTAATATCTTTGGTGGTGAGATTTCTATTGGTTTGACATATTAATCAAAATAAAGGCTTCGTGTGCAAAGCGAGGCTTTTTACTAACTAAAAAACTACTTTCAAACTTTACTAATTTTTTAATAAAATTAACATATAATTACGTAATTACCTTCCTTCACAGAATCAAGTTCTGACTATATGGATCTGAGTTTGAGTAAAATTATATATTAAAACGTTTTATAATCTCATAATATTTATTGCTGGTTTTCATAATTATATCTTCTGGTATATCAGGAATAGGTGGCACCTTATTCCATTTAATCTCTTTCTCTAAATAATTGCGTACAAACTGTTTGTCAAAACTATTTGGTTCAATACCTATTTCATAAGACCTAGCATCCCAAAATCGTGATGAATCAGGGGTTAGGGCTTCATCCATAAGGGTTAGGGTTCCATCTTCATCAAGGCCGAATTCAAACTTAGTATCTGCCAAAATAATATCATGTTTCCCAGCAATTTCACTTGCTTTTCTATATAAGGCCAATGCCACTTTTTCGATTTGTAATGTTAACTGTTCGCCAATTAGTTCATGGCATTGTACTAAAGTAATATTTTCGTCATGGTTGCCAACTGCAGCTTTAGTTGAGGGAGTGAATATGGGATATGGTAGTTTCTCCGCATTTTTTAGTCCTGTAGGCAATGATATGCCGCTAATTTTTCCAGTGGCAAGATAGTCTTTGTATCCGCTGCCAGCTAAATAACCTCTAACTATTACTTCAATTGGAACAGGTTTTAGACGTTTTACAATAACTCCACGTCCATAAGCATATTCTAATTCATCATTATTTAGATAACTGGCAAAATCTTTATCAGTCAAATGATTAGGTATAAGATGCTGCAATTGTTTCATCCAAAACAGTGATATACTAGTCAGATATATCCCTTTCTTAGGTATTTCCTGATTAAGAATTACATCAAATGCTGATAGTCTGTCACTAGCAAGCATAAGCATATATTTATCATTGATAGCATATAAGTCGCGAACTTTTCCAGAATAGAGCTTATGTAAGGAGGTAATGTGCTTATTAAGACCCAGTATTAAAGGATTAATATTTTTGTCGCGTACACAATATCCGCTTACTATACGGCCCATAAAACTAAACCCCAATAAGGCAGCAGTTAGGATTAATGTATTTTTATTTAATAAATTATGAATATTTAGCATCATACCGATATTAATAAAGAATATTGGTACAAATAAATGTGATATAGGTTTTAACAACTCTTTTATTGTTTGTCCTTCTTGAATATCAATTGTTGTTTTTAACTGATTACGCAGGTTTTCATCAGGAACCTGTATTGCTAGGTTACGTAACTGTATAAAAAAATTAGACCTGCTAAAGGCCTTAAAGTAAACTTCATCTAAAATTAACCCGGCGATAAATGCCCCCACTACGAATGCAAGACCTAATACATGCGCAGTCCAGGAAAAGAAAAAGCAAATCACAAGTAATACACCAATTTTCATGTTAATTCCAGCATGAATTTTGGTAGAAAATTTAGTAATTAAGGGAGTGATCCAGCGCCCAAAGATTGCTGCAAAAAGAAAAAATATCATTGCTTTTACTAAAGATAATGAAATATTTAAGATGTTAAGTGTATGTGAGATTAACATAACTGAAATTATACCAAAGCAAATAATACTAATTAGTTCATCTAAAACAGATGATACAAGCACAATTTTTACTTCTTTAGTTTGTAGCATATGCATTTCTTTAAATATTTTTGCCGAAATTCCTGTTGCAGTTGCAGCACAAATAACGCCTAGCAATAAATTTAATAATATATTTGAATGATCGATTAATAGCCAGGATATACTAAAACCACCGATAAAAGTAAAAACGCTACCGATAATAGCTAATTTAATCCCACGTTTGAAATTTCGTTTAAGTTCACTAAACTGTGAATCAAGTCCTATTTCAAACATAAGAATTATAGAGCCTAGTTCAGCTAAAAATTGTATAACTGTATTATTTTCTACTTGGGTAAATAAATTTATGCCAAAAAGATGTAGCTGGGCTAAAATTATACCTGCTACTATCTCACTAACAACGATAGGCAGCCCAATTTTTTTAACAAAAGATAGGCACCGGGAAAGCAAAATAAATACAACTAACCATAAGTATATCACTGGATCGTATCCAGACGCATGTACGGCTATTAGCGCATAGCTATTTAAGGTCAACAGGCTAAGTATAACCACGGCCATAAAACGAAAGCTAAATTGTTTTAGTAGTTTATTTGACATTAATTTAACCCGAGTAACAATTTAATTTCATTTATTTGTTTATGTAGCAGAGCAATATCTTCACCTAAAATAGTTAGATGACCCATTTTGCGGCCAGGCCTTGCTTCTGTTTTATCATATAAATGAAGTTTTATATTATCATATTTCTCAAGTATTTTATCCCAGCCGGGAGCTTTATTTTTTTCTGGCCAGAGCTCACCAAGTAAATTTAACATTATCGCATTAGTAAATAACTGGGTATTGCCAAGTTTTAAATTGCAAATAGCACGCACTTGCTGTTCAAATTGCGAAGTCATGCATGCATCAAGAGTATAATGGCCTGAATTATGCGGTCTGGGAGCCATTTCATTAGCAAGAATTTCATTTGTTGCGGTAATAAAAAACTCTATACCTAAAAT
>JAJFBO010000083.1 GCA_020697025.1 Burkholderiales bacterium | reverse complement strand
GGTACATAACCTATGCAAGCTAAATACTGATCATATCTCCCTCTATAACAAGACCCCGGGGAGTTTCTCCAGGGTCACGTTATAGGGTTTGTTTATGACCAATGTTCTATAATGAATACTAAGCCAGATTTGGAATATAATCTGGCTTTTTTATTTTATATCTTATGTTAATCCTCTAGGATATCTTGTTAGTTTAATAAGTTATGGCATTACTTAATTTTGCTATCTAAAAATAGTAATAAGTAATCAACAATATTAATAAATTATGATAAAATCTAGGGATAAATTTTTAGAAGTAACTTCATGTCAATAAGAAAGCCCTCCCTTACAGTAAGAGTACGTTCAAGTATTTTATGGATAATAATGGGAATATATACGATAATAATATTTTTGATTGCTTTGTCAGTAGCTTTTTGTAAACCTGTAACACGTAATCGCATACTCTGCTCCTGGACCTGGCTTTTTAATTTTTGTGCACGTAACATTTGCGGCGTTAAATATCAGATAATCGGTAGGGAAAATATTCCAAAGACTCCCACAATTATTGCAAGTAATCATCAATCAATGTGGGAAACATTATGCTTTACTCAAATTTTTCCACTGCATGTCTGGGTTTTAAAAGAAGAGCTGCTAAAAATACCATTTTTTGGATGGACGCTGAGGTTTGCTTCGCCAATTAGCATAGACCGCAATTCTAAAGGTAATGCAATCGAAAAAGTCCTAAAGCAGGGAGTAGAAAGATTTGATGATGGTTTTTGGATTTTAACTTTTCCTGAAGGAACAAGATTAATGCCGAAACAACGTAAAAAATATAAATCTGGTACAGCAAGACTTGCTTTATTACTGAACTCTAAAATACTTCCTGTCGCACATGATGCCGGCTGCTATTATCCAAAAACCGGTTTATGTTTATATCCAGGGGTAATTACAGTCAAAATAGGCAAGCCAATTTCTCCAGACGGACAAACTGCAGAGACATTAACCAAACTACTTGAAACAACTAATAATCAAATGTTAGATTGTCTTGGCGCTTAAATAGTAATTTATTTAACTCTAACTTCTATAGCCTTAAGCATTCCTCTTAATAAATCTACATCCTCACGTTCCAGATTTGCTTTATGAAGGATATTTTGTAATCTGCGCCTTGTTCGTATAGGATCTTTATTCTTATAATTAGCGTAACTAAGTATCAGCTCTAACTGGTTTAATATACCTTGATTATCAGCAAAGCTTCCCAGACGGGTATTTTGTTCTAAATGAGCTACTGAACCATTGTACTTGTTGTATACTTCATAACACATAATTTGTACAGCTTGAGATAAATTTAGTGAAAAGTACTCCGGGTTGCCGGGTATTGTAACTAAGCGGTTACATTTTTCCAGTTCTTCAATACTTAAGCCAAAACGTTCAGACCCAAAAACAATGGCAGTTTTATCTCCACTTGCAATTGAACTAAAAATTTCAGGTATAATGCCTTTAGGGGTAGTTAAATGAGGTGTATATTCACGTTTTCTGGATGTCATGCCAATAGCTAAAACAGTATCAGATAATGCCTCTTCTAAAGTGGTTACAATTTTAGCTTCCCTAACTACATCGGCAGCGTTACAAGCCAAAGCCATGGTATGATCATCAGGAATGGCTACTGGGTTTACTAAAACTAAATTTAATATTCCCATGGTTTTCATAGCCCGCGCTGCTGATCCTATATTTCCATTGTGCGAAGTATTGCATAATACAATTTTAATATTGTTTAACATAGTTACTCAAATAGACGACTATTAATTAAAATAGTTTCACTACGATCGGGTCCGGTTGAGATAATATCAATAGGCGTTTCAATAATTTCTTCAATTCGTTTTAAATAACGTTTTGCCGCTTCTGGTAATTTTGCATATTCTTTTATACCTGCCGTTGTTTCACTCCATCCAGGCATACATTCGTAAATAGGTTCACAGTTAACTACTAATTCGGAACCAAAAGGCAAGATATCGTATTCTTTACCATTACGGATATAACCTACGCAAATCTTTATTTCTTCCATACCATCCATTACATCTAATTTAGTAACGCAAAGGCCATCAATACCATTTATTTGTACCGAACGTTTTAATGCTGCAGCATCGAACCAGCCACAACGACGTGCTCGTCCGGTAGTTGAACCAAATTCATTACCACGCCTGGCTAAGGCTGAACCAATTTCATCTGTGAGTTCGGTTGGAAATGGACCTGATCCAACACGTGTAGTGTAAGCTTTTACAATACCCAGCACGTGATCAATCATCCGTGGACTGATTCCGCTTCCTGTAGAAGCAGCTCCGGCAACACAGTTAGAGGAGGTAACATATGGATAGGTACCTAAGTCTACATCAAGTAGTGTTCCCTGAGCGCCTTCAAAAATAACTTTTTTACCTACTTTACGGAAATTAAATAATTTACGTGAAATATCTGATACTAATGGCTTGATTTCTTCGGCCAATTTAAGAGTTGAAGTAAAAATTTCATCAAAATTAATAGTTGCTGTGTCAAAATAATTTTCTAATATAAAATTATAGTAATCCAGGTTTTCATGTAATTTATCGGCAAAAATTTTAGCATCAAATAAATCCTGGATACGGATGGCACGTCTACTAACTTTATCTTCATAAGCCGGTCCGATGCCACGCCCTGTAGTTCCAATTTTGTTGGCGCCTTTTCTATTTTCCCGGGCAACATCCATAGCTACATGATATTGTAAAATCAAAGGACAAGCTTCAGATATATGTAAGTTATCCCGTGCATTTACACCTAATGTTTCAAGTTCTCGGATTTCTTTCATTAAAGCATCAGGTGAGACAACAACGCCATTACCAATAAAACATTTAACCCACGGGTGCAGGATTCCGGACGGAATAAGATGCAATACAGTTTTTTTACCATTTACTACTAAAGTATGTCCTGCATTATGACCCCCTTGAAACCTGACAACAGCATCAGCACTTTCAGTCAGCCAATCTACAATTTTACCTTTACCTTCGTCGCCCCATTGAGTGCCGATTATTACAATATTGTTTTGCATGGAATCCCTTTGATATATATGATACAATCTTTACTTATTAAGTTTAAAGTTAGATATTATATCAAAAGTAGGTAATAACAATATGGCAAAAACAAAAGTAAATTTATACAGTTCATGGCAATTATATAAACGAATGTGGGGTTATATGGCCGAGTATCGGCAAAGATTTGCTTTTTCGATATTAGCCATGATAGTTGCAGCTGCAACAGAACCAGCATTTGCAAGAGTTATGAAGCCTTTAATTGACAAAGGATTTACTGACCAGAATAAAACGGCAATTATTATGGTACCTATTTTGGTTATGGTTATATATTTAGTCAGAGCTATTGCATCTTATGCAAATGAATATCTGACTACCTGGTTATCCGGGTCTATTGTACAA
The DNA here is from genome assembly GCA_020697025.1 of Burkholderiales bacterium. Taxonomy (GTDB): domain Bacteria; phylum Pseudomonadota; class Gammaproteobacteria; order Burkholderiales; family UBA11063; genus Aquella. The sequence continues at coordinate 2,193 of JAJFBO010000083.1, read as the reverse complement.
AAAATGCGTAGAATGATGTTTAACCGGATGTTAAAACTGCCGGTGCAATATTATGATGATAATAACTCTGGACGTGTTATATCACGAATAGTTTTTGATGTTACACAAATTACTGAGGCAGGATTTAATATTGTCACGGTGACCTTCAAAGACGGGGTAACGGTACTGGCGCTTATAGCACTGCTGATTTATACTGATTGGGAATTAACTTTATTTTGTGTGGTTACACTGCCATTCGTTCTAATACTCGTGCGAATATTATCAAAACGTTTACGTAAACTTAGTCGTGGTAATCAGGAACAATATGGTGAAATGACGCAAATTATTACTGAGGCAGTCCAGGGGCAAAAAATTGTTAAATTATTTGGCGGGCAGAACTATGAAGAGAAGCGCTTTTCCACAGCAATTCACTCAATTAAATCTAATAATGTAAAGCAAGCTGCCACTTCATCGCTAAATTCAGGAGTAAGCCAGTTTTTAGTAGCTTGTGCTTTATCTATGGTTTTATATTTTGCTGCATCGAAATCCAGAACTAATCATTTTACTGCAGGCGACTTTGTTTCGTTTATTACTGCAATGATTATGATTTTTGCACCCATGAAACGAATTACTAACGTAACTCAGTCTTTGCAAAAGGGGCTGACTGCTGCTGAATCAGTTTTTACATTTCTAGATAATAAAGAAGAAGCTAATTTTGGTACACATAGTCTAAATGGACTTCATGAATCGATCCAGTTTAATGATGTAAGTTTTAAATATCCATCTTCTGAGAAAAATGTGTTGGATCATGTAACACTAGATATTCCAGTGGGCAAGACAATTGCTTTAGTGGGCAGTTCCGGCAGTGGTAAAACTACGTTAGCTAATCTGATTCCTAGATTTTATAATATTGAAAGTGGAACAATTTATATTGATGGAGTCGATTTAAAAGAAATTGAGCTTAATTCTTTAAGAAATAATGTAGCCTTAGTAAGCCAGGATACTGTTTTATTTAATGATTCTATTTATAATAACATTGCTTATGGGCTGAGTCATCAAGTCAGTATGGAGCAGGTAATTAACGCAGCCAAATTTGCCAATGCCCTGGAGTTTATTGATCAGTTACCGCAAAAATTCAATACTGAAATTGGCGAAAATGGCACACGTTTATCCGGTGGGCAAAAACAACGCCTGGCAATTGCCCGGGCAATGCTAAAAAATGCACCAATTTTAATTTTAGACGAAGCTACTTCTGCACTCGATAATACTTCAGAAAAGCTAGTACAGGAAGCATTAGATAAACTAATGAAAAACCGGACTACAGTAGTTATTGCCCATCGCTTAACTACTGTATTACATGCTGATAAAATAGTAGTTATGGAAAGGGGCAGGGTTGTTGAAACAGGACGGCATGCAGATTTATTAGCCTTAAACGGGTCATATGCCGCACTATATAATGTACAATCTAACTGGCGTGACTAATTATGAATATATTACAACCACGTGATTTAGAAATATTAAATTTTATTATACTTTTTGGTTATGTAAAAGAATGTCATCTTGCTATATTGTGTAATTTAAGCTTAGTCCAGATCAGGCGCATTATCAGACGTTTAGAGGAAGATGGATATGTTAAATCAAGCAAAGTACTAGCAAGTAGCGGCAACTATGTATTTTTAACTGCCCTCAGTGGGAAAATCCTTGAAACTAAAGTATTAAATAAAGCTAATTTAAATACTTTGAACCATGATACATTATTAATTGACCTATATTTTTATATTATAAATAATGAAAATATCCATCCGGATTTAATTAAAACAGATAAGCAGTTACGTAAGGAATTTGGTATATTCAGAGTAAATACCAGACAAAGGGTTTCCGACTTACTGATAGATGATAAAATAGGTATTGAATTAGAATTGAGTGAAAAGCCAAGAGCCAAACTACAAGAAATTATTAATACCTATATAATAAATGATAGTATAAAATTAGTATGTTATTTTTTACAATCGGCAAGTTTATTAAATAAAATTTATACTCTAGCACAAAATAATATCAAATTTAGATTTTATTTATTTGAAGTGGATGAGAATAAACGGTTTAATAAATTTCAGCAGTATAATGGAAATGAATTTATAAATATAGATAAATTAAATTTATTTGAATTACCAGAAATAGCTCCAAAACGTTTTGGTAGCTATCAATTCTGAGTCA
>JAJFBO010000082.1 GCA_020697025.1 Burkholderiales bacterium | reverse complement strand
CATCTACTTCACCATGTTTACCAGGGTTTTGGTATTGATATGGAGAACCCCATGGATCAATAGGCAGTTTATCAAGATAGCCGCCATCTTTATAGTTATTGGGAATTGGCGCTACACTGGGCTTTTGACTAAGAGCTTCTAAGCCTTGTGCATTTGTAGGATAACGTACGTTATCCAGATTGTACAATTTTAATGCATTCATAAGGGAAGCTATATCACTTTTTGCTGCTACCTTCCGGGCATCATCAGCCCGGCCAAGCACCCGGGGTACAACCAAAGCGGCCATAACGCCCAATATTACCAGGACAACCATAATTTCAATTAACGTAAAACCTTTTTGTTTAAAGTTTGTGTTTTGCATAATTAATATACTCCTTTAAAAAATCTTGACAGACACAATTTTAACATAAATAAAAGCCTGATAGGAAATATACTCAGATGATTTAAAACCTGGGCAGCATGATACTGCTTAACTTGGTTAATCTAATATGACACAATTAAGTGCTACTTCTTTACTATTTCCAATTTGTACGAACGTATACATTATATGGTATAATCTTCGGCAAAAGAGTATTTAAAACTTAAAGGATTATACGGGATGAAAACCTTGAATATGGATAAGTATCTTGAACTTTACAGATATATGGTAGCTTCCCGGGAATCAGATATAGTTGAGTCTGAACTGGTAAATAGTGGTGAGGCAAATTTTTTAGCCTCAAGTAAAGGCCATGAAGGAAGTGTAATACTTGCTCCCTATTTATTAAAAACAGATTATTTGCATTGCCATTACAGAGATAAAGCGCTTATGCTTGCTCGAGGAGTTTCAAATGAAATGTTTTTTTACAGCGCACTAGCGAAAGAAAAATCGCATTCTCACGGACGTCAAATGGTCTCACACATGAGCGCTCCCGAATTAAATATCTTAAGTATTGTTGGACCAGTAGGTAATAATGCTTTACAGGCTGCTGGAATTGCTCATGTAATTAAAGATAGCCCGGACAAGCCAATAGTATATTGTGCTATTGGCGATGGAACTTCCCAACAAGGCGAAGTATTAGAAGCAATTGCTGAGGCATGCCGGTCACATCTACCCATATTATTTTTTATTCATAATAATGAGCTGGCTATTTCGACTAGAACTAATGAGAAGACTTTTTTTTCATTGCCAAAGAATAAAAACGCTAAATTATTTTATGATATACCTATTACTTATCTGGATGGAACTCATCCATTCGATCAAACCTCTGACTTAGAAAAAATTGTACAGACTATACGCGATGATAGAAAATCCCACATTATTGTTTTTAATGTTGATAGATTAGATAATCACTCTAACGCTGATGATCATAAACTTTACCGAAGCAGTGACGAATTTACAAAGTTTGACCAAAATGATCCATTAAATACTGCATATATCTTTTTACAAAAAAACGGTTTTAATGCTGATGTAATTGAAAAAGCAAAAAATGAATCTATTAAATTTGTCCGTCGGGCAGTTGATTTAGCCAGACTAGATGGCGAACCTGCCGCTATATTTGATGCTGAAAGACCCTTAATCAGGGAATTGATGCCCGATGCTTCTGAATACCGAGGTGATTTTACTATTGCAGATCAACGTTATACAATGTTGGAAGCAATGCGGGCAGTATTTGATTATCATTTAGCAAGTAATCCAAATGTATGTTTATTGGGTGAAGATATTGAAGATGGTAAAGGCGATGTATTTGGCATTACCCGTGGATTATCTACTAAATATGGTTCACGAGTAAAAAATAGCGCTCTTAGCGAGTCTACAATTGTGGGACTGGCTTGTGGTATGGCTCTTGCTGGTAAATTACCGGTTGCTTTTATACAATTTGCTGATTTTATGCCAATTGCATATAATCAAATATTTAGTGAATTAGCTACTATGTACTGGCGCACTGCCGGGGCCTGGCAGGCTCCTGTAATAGTTTTCGCTGCAAGTGGCGCTTATCGTCCCGGATTAGGTCCATTTCATTCACAAACTAATGAAGCAACATATGCCCATATACCCGGGCTAGATGTGTATGTGCCATCAAATGCAGCAGATGCTGCTGGAATGCTAAATGCTGCCTTCAGGTCAGGTCGCCCAAGTATTTTCTTATACCCTAAAAAGCTTCTGAATAATGCATCAATTAGCGATACAACTTCAAGAGATATTAACAGGCATTTAGTACCGATCGGCCGGGCCAGGATTGTCCGCTCCGGAGGCGATATTACTTTAGTAGGCTGGGGGAATACTGTTGAATTATGTATTCAGGCAGCAGATACTTTAGATAAAGTGGGAATTGAGTCAGAAATTATTGATTTACGAACCATAAAACCATATGATTTGGACACTATTTTAATATCTGTGCAAAAAACCAGAAATCTTATTGTAACCCATGAAGATAATCATACTTGTGGCCTGGGCGGTGAAATAATTGCTGCAGTTGCTGAATATATAACTGTACCTTTTAAAGTACGTAGAATAACCAGGCCGGATACGTATACGCCATGTAATTTTGCTAACCAATTAGAAGTATTACCTTCATATGAAAAAATATTGGCAGCTGCAGCACAAATACTGGATTTATCTTTAATATGGGAAGAGGAAGCCGCCCATGAAGAAGATGTATATATGGTTAATGTTATAGGGGCCAGTCCATCAGATGAAAGCGTTTTAGTTAATAAATTATATGTAGGTATTGGTTCGCAGATAAAAAATAGTGATGTTTTAGTAGATATTGAGGCAAGTAAATCTGCTGGAGAAATATTATCTCCTTGTGCCGGGATTGTTGAAGAAATATATGTTAGCGAATCAGAACGTGCTGTAGTTGGCGCACCTCTCCTAAAAATTAGGCTGCCACAAGGGATATCAAGAGCAAAACAATATACTAAAAAAACTCCGACTTTAAAACGTAAGGTAACGATAAATACAGTAAAATCAGAAGTTTCAGTTGGAGTACATAAAGTTGGTTTATCTAATCCAACTTTTAAAACTGGCTCACGCTTAGTTGAAAATAATGAAATTTTACTTAATTTTCCTGACTATACAACAGAAGATATTGTTAGGCGAACGGGAATAAAACAACGCTTCCACCTAGCAGAAAATGAGTCTGTTATAGATATAGCAGTTGAAGCAGTTAAAAAGATTTTCGAAGAAAAAAATATTACACTTGGTGACATTGACCTGATTATTTGTGCAACAACAACTCCGGAAAAATATCAATCGCCATCAATGGCATGTTTAATTATGCAAAAACTTTATGCAAGTTACGGTGAACAAAGAATTGCAGGATATGATATTAATGCTGCTTGCAGCGGGTATATCTATGCCTTGCAAAATGCAAAAGATTATTTGCAAACCAGGCCTGATGCCCGGGTACTGGTTATTACTGCTGAAAATATGTCTGTGCGAACAAAAAATACGGATTTTGAAACTGCTTTTTTATTTGCTGATGCAGCAAGTGCTACAATCTTATACGGAAATAATCATTTGGATAAAGCGGATGCAACTTTGGATGAAGTATTTATATCAGCTATCGCTGAAGATGGTAGTGTTTTAAATATTCCGACTGATATTTCAGGCGGGATACAAATGCAAGGTAAAAAATTATTTACATTAGCAGTTAAAAATATGGCTTGGGTTTTACGTAAATGTTGTACCCAAGGCGGGGTAAACTTAGAACAGTTAGATTTAGTAGTACCGCATCAGGCAAATCAACGTATTTTAAATGCAGTTGGAAGTCATTTAGGAATTCCTGAAGGCGCGGTATATAGTAACATTGAACATTATGCTAATACCTCTTCCTGCACTATTCCTATTGCTTTGAGCGAAACATTACTTAAACAAAATTCCGGGAATATAATAGCATTATGTGCTTTTGGCGGTGGGTTTACTTCTGCTGCTGCGCTATTAACAAGGGTATAAATATTATGCAAGTGCGAAGTTATCAGGGGTTTACTCCTCAAATTGGTGAAAATTGTTATATTGATACAAGCAGTGTAGTAATTGGCCGGGTAAAAATAGGCAAAGATACTTCTATTTGGTGTAATAGTGTAATTCGTGGTGACGTTAGCAGTATCGAGATTGGCGACAATACCAATATTCAGGATTTAACTATGCTACATGTAACGCATTATAGTCCGGGTATTTCCCGGGAATCTCCCTTAACTATTGGTAATAATGTAACAGTTGGACATAATTGCTGTTTACATGCTTGTACTGTTATGGATAATGTATTAGTTGGAATGGGTTCAACGTTATTAGATAATTGTATTATTGAACCAAATATACTAATTGGTGCCGGGAGTCTCGTCCCGTCAAATAAACGTCTTGAGTCTGGTTATCTATATTTTGGTAACCCGTTAAAAAAAATTCGTCCATTAACTGCAGAAGAGATACAGTTTATTCAATATTCGGCAGAACATTATGTCCGGGTTAAAAATGGACATTTAGTCGCTAGTTATAACCCGTAGGTTCTAATTGATTAAACAAAATATACCGTTTTATTTGCAGGAAAAATTAAAAGATTTCACTATTGAATCGCTAAGTGATCTAATGCAATATGATTATTTAAAAGTATTTGCCTGGCTTCGCGATATATATCCTTCAAGTAGTTATAAAGTACTATATGATTTATATTGTATAGTATCTAATTTACCATTAAATAGCCTGGATATAGCCCGGGAAAAGCACCTCAGGCAGTTATATAAGAAAATATTACCTTGTTATGCACCTCTTAAAACAACTAGTATAAAACGGTATCTTGATTTGGCATATGAGCAGGCAGAGCTTGCAGGCAAACAAAATGAAATTCCGGTAGGTGTTGTTATAGTTAAAGATGAAAAGGTAATTGGCTGCGGATATAATTTTAGCAAAACAACCAATTTGCCTGGTATGCATGCTGAGATATGTGCGATAACTAATGCATCAAGGTATTTAAATAGTGCTTATTTATCTGGATGTGATTTGTATGTAACGATTGAGCCGTGCTTAATGTGCAGTGGGGCAATTATTAACAGCCGGATTAAACGGGTGATTTTTGGTGCGCTGGAGTCTAAAACGGGTGCAGTAGTAAGTCAGTATCAGGTATTTGACAATAAAGCTGTAAATCATCATACCCAGGTATATGGTCCTATTGATTCCGTAAAATATTCAAAAGCTTTACGTAACTTTCTTCAATCAAAACGCTAGATATATTAGCTTTACAGGATCTATCAGTTTTTGGTGGTGTAATGACAGTTAAGCATTGAAAAATAAATTTTACTTTTCAATATGGGTGTGTTATTATATTGTAAATAAGTAAGGTTATATAAAATATAATTGGCACTTACAGTTATCCAAGTGGCATGGCAGTTAAAGCAGGTAAAAAGTAGCTAAATAAATTTTACTTTATGCAAGTGGCAGAAAGCCGATTTGTAAAGGTTATTTTCATTTATCTATTTTTAAACGCCTTTTATAAAAATATATACTCATTAAACTAAACAAAAAGAAATTTATTTTCATAATAAAAATTTTATAATTAAAAAATAGCTTTCTTGAGTTTAAACTGATAGTTTAATGTAAATTTTGGTGTTGATATAAAGTGATGAAAAATTTAAAAATAGTAGCTGCGGTGCTTTATGGGTTATGTATCTTTGCACTAAATAGCTGCATAAATGATA
>JAJFBO010000081.1 GCA_020697025.1 Burkholderiales bacterium | reverse complement strand
GAACAATTGGCTGGTTAGATCATGAAACCGAAACACCTCAAAAATACTTAGCTGGTTTTTATAGTGAAGTATATGGTAATGCTCCAGGATGTACTCAGATTAATCATTATATAACTGTTAATACTTATGTATCTATGCTACTCACAGAACTTGAAATAATTGACATGTATACTAATTCTGAGCAACACCTTGTTTCATGGTAGAATATTATCTTGAAATTAATTGGAAGTTTTAAGAATATCTGTAGTTAATTAAAAGGTTAATTATGCATCAAGAAAAATTAATTGTTAAAAATTTTTTTACTATAAAAAATATTGAGATTGAATTATCAAAATTCAATGTTTTTATAGGTGAACAAGCCAGCGGTAAAAGTATAATAATTAAACTAATTCATTCATGTAGAAGCTTTTTATCATTACCGATTGAGCAATGCTATTTAAGTACAACCGCAATAAAAGATCTTATTATAAAGCAATTTAATGATGTATTTAATTTAGCCGATATATCCAAAACAATTAATTTTGAAATTAAATATTTTCTTAATAATAAATTTACTATCCAAATCTTGCAAAAAGGTCAAAACCTCAGCATTGAATTCTCTAGTGAGCTTCAAGATATCCATGTTAAAATTCAAAAAAAAATGAAAGACTTACACAAAGTTGTACACGATTTAAACCAAAATATGAACTTGACCCTTGAAAGGCTTAATCTATTTCGTAACGTATTAAATGAGATTGGCTTAGAATCTAATTTAGACCCATTACCTTTTATACCCGCTGGCAGAACATTCTTGGTGACACTTCAGCGAAATATTTATAATATTATTAACTCAATTAATTCGGATAATAAATTGGATCCATTATTATTACGTTTAGGACAATGTTATTTAGATGCCATTGAAGTATTTGGTTCACCTAAATTTGATTTCTTAGGTATAAAAAATCAAGTAAATTTTCAAGATATTAGGTGGTATGATGATAAATTTTCTAGTATTTTAAAAGGCAAATATGTGTATGATCAAACTGGTGGTTTAATTGAACAAGACTGTGGTAAAGTTCGTCCCTGGCATAGCTCATCTGGGCAACAAGAAACTTTGCCACTTTATTTAGTACTACGTTACTATTTACTTAAAAATCGATCCGGATATTTACATATTGAAGAACCAGAAACACATCTGTATCCAACAGCTCAAAAACATATTATGGAAGCATTAGTTTATCTTACTAATGCAACTAGTAGCTCCGGATTATATATTACAACCCATAGTCCATATATTTTAACTGTACTAAACAACTTAATTATGGCTAACGATGTCAAACAGAAACAGCCTGATTTTGAACCAAACTTATTGGTACCATTTGAAAATGTAAAAGCATATTGTATATCTAATGGCAACGCACACTCATTAATGAATAAAGAATATCGTATTATCGATGCTGAAAAACTAGATGAAGTATCAAATATTATAAGTAGTGAATATAGCAATATGGTAGATTTATTATAATGATAAGTGTTAATGACCAGCGATGTAAAACTTGCACCACCAGCTCACACTCTTGTGAAGAAAATAAAAGACGCTTTGAGATTAATTCAACCCTAGAAGAGCGAAAAAATTTACGTAAAATAAAAGTAGATGGTTGTGTATACAATTCTTCGCATATAGAAAAACGTTGTGACTATATTTTCATATTTAAAGAAATTTTCTCATGTTTTATTGAGCTAAAAGGAAAAGATATTAAACATGCTGTAGCGCAATTAGAGACTTCATTACAAAATTTTGAAGTTACTGGAAAAAAACATGCTTTTATAGTAGCTAGTGCGAATGAATTCCCGAGTGCCAAAACAGATAGACAAAGGTTTGAAAAAATGTTTAAAAAAAATTATAATTGTTCATTTGATATGAAAAATATAAAAATGTCTAAGCAAATTGAAGACTTAATAAAATAAGATTAAATATTTAGCAATATTTTATACTAATCTTGCTTCTAGTATTGATTTTACTAATTGATATTGTTCGGTAGAAGACTCAAGCTGGTTAATTTTAGTTAAGTCTTCGTTTACTTCATTCAAATAAGACTCAGTCATATTTGTTAAATCTGTTCCCTGTGCTTTTAAAACATTAGTATTAGCGAATAATTTTTGCCAATACCATTTTATATGTTTGCGGGCAATACGGTATCCCATAATTTCGCCATAATGTTGGTATATAAGCTTTATATGCTCCAAAATTGTAGCATATTTTTCATTGGCACTTATCTCAGTATAACTACCACTAGTTAGATACTCTTTAATTTGCCTGAAAATCCATGGCTGTCCCAAAGTTGCCCTGCCAATATAAGCCCCATTGGCAGCAGTATAATCTAATACTTGCCAAACTTTTTCTGGGGTTGTTAAGTCTCCATTGGCATATACTGGTATTTCTAATTGCTGTTTAACTGTTGCGATTAATTCATAACGCGCTACGCCATTATACATATCACATCGGTTACGCCCATGAATGGCAAGTGAACTAATCCCACAATCTTCGGCAATTCTGGCAATAGTTAAAATATTTTGTTGTTGGTCATCCCAACCTAAACGAGTTTTTAGCATCACAGGTATTTCAGAAGCCTCGACTGCTGCTTTTAGAATATTTGTAACTAGTTTTTCATCTTTTAGTAAAGCTGAACCAGCTAATACGTTACATACTTTTTTTGCCGGGCAACCCATGTTAATTTCAATAGCGCCAGCTCCAATTGCCTGGCAATGCATCACAGCATTGACAATGACCTCTGGACTTGCGCCTGCTATTTGAATAATTTTACTTTTGTCATCATGAGTAAATAAGTCGTGAAGCCGCTGCTGGCTTTTAACGCTGCCCCATAGATTGGTTTGGGCAGTTAACATTTCTGATATAGTAATATCTGCGCCATACTTACGGGAAATATGGCGAAATGGCGAATCGGTAATGCCTGCCATAGGAGATAATACTATTTTGTACATAAAAATTTTATTAGTAAAAAAGCCCTTATTAAGGGCTATGAAATTATTATTAGAGTAATTTTATACATCCGTATTACGGCTTACTAAAAACAAAGTTAGCATAACCTTCTCCTGTGGTAATTGGCTTATTTAACCTAATTAATTAATATATTCCATAACGTACAGCTTCATATCAACCAATTTGTATACCTGTTGTTTTTATAGCTCTTAGATGTAAATTTAGCACTTAAAGCTTATTAAACTGATATACAATCTCCTACGACAAGTGTAATTATAACATATTATTTAATAGATCAGCTTTCCAATTTGTGTCTTAGCTTTTACAGTTTTGGCTTTTACAAAGCATTATAAAATATACAGTTATTATACATATAGTTTAAATCATAAAGCCATATTGACACATCTGTAAATTGGTAAGGTTTAATGTCTTAAATTATGATAAAATGCGCTTTTACGTAAAATGCCAAGTAACTAAACTTATTAAATTTAAGCTGTCTATTTTTGACAGCCAATATTAAACATTTTTTTAATAACCATCTTCGCTATGAACACTAACTTTTGGGCTGAAAAACGCACTATAATTGCTTTAGCTGTTAGCATATTAGCATTGGCTGAAATTGTTGATTTAACTATCGTATCTGTTGCATTGCCAAACATTATGGGTGCTTTAAACGCCAATATTAATGAAGTATCATTAACTATGACCAGTTATATTGTTGCTGCTGCAGTATTTATTCCTCTAACTGGTATTGTATCTAAAAAGTTTGGAATGAAAACTATCATTATATTTTCAACTATAGTATTTGGCATATCATCTGTTTTGTGTGGAATGTCAACTAATTTACCAGAAATGGTAGTATTTCGTCTAATGCAGGGTATAGGCGGAGCATTCCTGCCATCGCTGGCACAAGCATATATTGTCGATAATTTCAGCCAGGAAGAACAACCAAAAATCATGACTGTGTATAGTATGTGTTTAGTACTAGGGCCGGTAATTGGTCCGCTTTTTGGCGGATATCTGGTTGAACATCTTAGCTGGCGCTGGATATTTTATGTTAATGTCCCAGTATGTATAATAGGGTTTATTTTAGTTTTGCTTCTTATGGACGAAAGCAAAAAAGAAGACGTACCTATTGATTTCACAAGCTTTATCTTTATGGTAATCGGGGTTTCATGTTTAGAGTTTTTCCTTGATGAAGGAAATCAGAATAACTGGTTTGAATCTGCAGAAATGATAATTGTTTTAGCCACCGGCATTCTTAGCATCATATTTTTTATCTGGCGTGGATTGCTAGGTAAATCTGTGGTCAACTTTAAATTATTTAAAGATTTTAATTTTAATATGTCATGTCTTTTAGTATTTGGCTTTATGGTAACGGTAGTCATGGCATTAGCCTATTTCCCTACGCTATTACAGCAAGGGTATGGCTACCCAGTAGATTTAGCGGGTTACATTACAGCTCCAAGAGGTGTATTCGCTTTTTTAGCAGCACCTATATTTATTATATTAAGTAAAAAAATCGACCCACGCAAGTTAATTTTTATAGCCCTGCTTATATTTGAATTGTCTAATTACCTGCTCATTTCATTTGGCGACAATGTCTCAAAAAGCTTGATACTAACTACCGTTACTCTTCAGGGAGTTGGCTTAACCGGAACTTTTGTTATGCTAATGCAATGCGCTTTTGTTACATTGCCAGCTAACTTATCAAGTGACTCTACAGGAGTTTTTAATTTCTTTCGTAATATCGGCAGTTCAGTCGGGACATCAATAGCCGCTACATTAATCTCACATCAACAGCAAGCATCCTGGCATGACCAAATTAGCCATATAAGCATGTCCAACCCTGAATTTAATCATTTTTTCCAGGGACTTTCAGCATTACATCCTACATTAATAGTTAAAACACAGATAGTAAGCGGTTTAATTCAGGCACAATCTTTTTTAGTAGCTAATATTGATACTATATGGGCTGGGTTTTTGGGAACCGCGCTAATTTTATGGATTCCATTTGTACTAAAAAAACCAAAACCCGGAACTAAAGTTGAGATTATGCATTAAGACTAATAACTTATTTACGTAGATGAAAGAGTAACACTTAAGGAAACAAAAATATGAATAATGAAAAAAAATCAAGCAGCAAGCATGCTATTATCGGTATCATACTTATTATTTGTGTCATAGCTGGAATATATTTTTATTTTCGTTACGAGCGATTACATCCTAGTACAGATAATGCATATGTTTCAGCCAATATAGTAAATGTTGCGCCTAAAGTTACTGGTTATTTAGAGACTTTGAATGTTAAAAATAATCAATTTGTCCATAAAGGCGATATACTGTTTACTATAAACCCTGTTGATTACAAATTATCTGAAACTGGGGCTAGGCAAGCTTATAATAGCCAGGTAGAACAAGTTAACGCGGTAAAGTCACAAATTAATATCCAACGTGGCCAGAATATAAAAGATAAAGTAGCATATGATTTTGCCCTACAAACCGCAAACCGCTATAAAAAGCTTCGTGAAGCTAATACTATCTCACTGCAAAACTATCAAAACACAATGACTAATCTGGAAAGTGCTAAGACGCAACTAGATATTGATAATCGCAATTATACTAAATTTGCTGCTCCAATGGATGGATATATTTCTAATCTGAATACTTTAATGCCTGGTGAATTTTTAAATGCCGGGCAATCCATGTTTGGCATCGTAAGTAATGACAAGTGGTGGGTAGATGCTAATTTTAAAGAAACTCAGTTAGGGCGAATTAAGCCTGGGCAAAAGGTAGAAATTATATTAGATATGTATGATGACCATAAATATACCGGTACTGTACAAAGCATGAGTTATGCAAGTGGCACAACTTTTTCCTTACTTCCAGCACAAAATGCAACAGGCAATTGGGTAAAAGTTACACAGCGTTTTACTGTGCGCATAAAAGTAGATAATGACCCTAAATATCCATTACGCATTGGGGCTAGTGCAAAAGTAGAAATTAATACACTTTGATATGGATAAAAAATGAAACTTATTGTAAAAAAAATAAATTGTTGCTTACTTACTAATACATTTATTTGCCTGATTGCTACCATTGTTACTAGCTGCTCTCTGTTTGGACCAGATTATACGCAACCAAATATAACAGCACCAGAGGCTTGGGCACACAATAATCCGTTGTCTCCCACACAATTAAATTTATCCGATACTAAGTGGTGGGAAAAGTTTAATGATCCGGTTTTAAATGATCTAATTACACAGGCTTTAGAAAATAATAATAATATTCAAATGGCGATTGGTAATATTAATGCTGCCAGCGCACAGCTAAAACAAGTTAATATGGCATGGGTCCCTGTAATAAATTTAGGCGGGTCGGTTACTACAGGGCAAGGGTTCAATATTAATGGAATACCACCAGTTGGCGGTACCCCTATTGCCAATGTTTCTGATTTTACTTTTTATCAGGCCGGCCTGATACCTGTTTATTCATTAAATATTATGAAGCAATTAAAGCAAGCTGATATGGCAAAATTTAATCTAGAAGCAACCAAAGCTGCAAAGAATGCAGTACGTTTAACCGTGATTAGCCAAGTCGCTGGTAGTTATTTCTCTTTACTTGCACTAAAAGATCAGCTTGAGGAAGAAAATAAGTTAATAACAGATATTGATGAAGGCTTACATTTAGCAAAACTTCAGTACCAAAATGGAATTACAACTAGTAATGATGTAGATCAATATGAAATTCAATTACAAAATGCCAAAATGAATATACCTTCTATAGAAGATAATATTGTTCATACTGAGAATGCCCTACAAGTTTTAATGAATAAAAACCCCGGAACTATTGCTACTAATAATAAATTTGAGAATATCAAAACTGATGGCAAAATCCCAGGTAATCTACCATCTACCGTACTTCTTAACCGTCCAGATATAATGCAATCAGAAGAGCAATTAAAAGCGGCTAATGTAGATATTGGTGTTGCCTATAGTAATTATTTTCCAAGTATTGTATTAACTTCTCCCCTCGGAGCTTTTAGTTCCCAGTTAAGCGGCTTATTTAATCCCAGCGGTAATTTTTGGGCAGCAACTGCAGCAGTTAATATGCCGATACTTAATTTAGGGATTGACCAGATAGTTAAAAAAGCCAAGGCACAATATTACGTAGCATATTACAACTATGTGCAAACAGTAAAAACTGCTTTTACAGAAGTTGATAATAATCTATCGACTGTGGCTAAAATGCAAAACAAACGGGAAATTGCCGAAAAAATGTACAAAACAGCCAAAGCAAATGCTAAGTTTAATCAGAC
>JAJFBO010000080.1 GCA_020697025.1 Burkholderiales bacterium | reverse complement strand
AGCTATTTAGATTTTGATCATAAAAATTATTATTGGAAAAAAGATATTGATTACAGGGCACATCCTGAATTATATAAAGTCGGTAAAGGTGAGCAAGGTGTTTTAATTTGTGAGCCGTATAAAGGTGAGATTGGCAAGTACTGGAGATTTAAAACTCCAGAAATCGCAGAGACAAGCAGTGATAAAATTTTTGAACTCTTTATTAAATATTTAGCAGATAATGATTTTGTAGGTGCAGATATGGCGCGTAAATATTTACAAATGGGTTATACTAGAGCCAGGCGATATACCAATTATAAAGGTGGTATAAAATATGACAAAGATAATGATTATAGTTTAAATGAGCGCGGTACAGGGGATCCGCAAAAAGCAGATAGCGCAAAAATATTTTTTGGTAAATGGAAGCTAGCTGAAGCTAATGCCAAGTATAAAAAAATGAAATTAGACTGGAAACAGCAGTATGGTTAATCAAAATTTAAATTAATTTTAAAATGTTTTCCCTTTTACTAGTTTCCTGACATATAAACGATTTGGATGTAATGCCATGCGTAAATCTTCAGAGCATGGCATTGGCGTATTATCAATATAATTAGCAATGATTTCTCCACTAATTGGAGCAGTTAACATCCCTTTTGAGCCGTGGGCAACATTTAAATATAAGCCTTTATAATATGGGCACTTATTATCTAAAAAAATATTTTTATCTTTTGCCAGTTTGGCGTATTCAATTTGAAATTTAGTATAATTAGCAATTGGCCCAACCAATGGCATGTAATCATATGTAGAAGCTCTTATGGCAGCCTGACCAGTTAAATCATCAATATTAAGCTTTTTAAAAGAATCCGATATTAAACTTGCAGTAGCCAAATTTCGTAAATGGTCTTCTTTTGTTACGTAAGTATGAATGTTTTTAAAATCATAAGTAGCACCTATAGTGTAGCATCCAAGACGATTAGGTGTTATATAACCTAAACCACATAAAATTGTTTTTATACATTTAATATCCGGTTTAATCTTAGTTGAAGTTGATGTGTTATCTTTCTGTTTTACTATACTAATTTGTCCCCGAATTTTTCGTAGATCAAGATTTTTAGTAACATTAAATTTATTACAGCTACTGGCATTGCAAAGCACTATATTAGCAGACTCATCAATTATTTTACCGCCTTTAATTATTTGCCATTTCTCATTATCTTGTACAATATCATCAATTTTATGCCCAAAAATTATTTTTATATTAGGTGAGTCCAGCAGTTTTTTTATTAAGGTTTGTGGATTTAGCCATAAGCCATAAGGAAAATATAAGCCAGCTTCATAATTAACCTTGGTACCTGCAAATCGTTCTATTTCCTTTTTACTTACTTGGAAACAAAAATCTTCCGGAATAGAAGATTTCAGGAAATCAAGTTGTGATTTAATTTCTTTATGATTAAATCCAAGCTGAATTAATCCACAGTCTCCATATTCTTCTTTATCAATGCTTAGCAGTTGCTTTATAAGAAAATGACTATAGCGGTAACCACTAAAGCCAAGTTCTTGTATAGCGCTATAATAGGCTGAGAAACTTCCATAAAGCATAGCCTGATAGATACTGCTGGCACTATTTGATGCCAGTTCATTTTGTTCATATACACTAACTTGATAACCTCGTTTTGCCAGGCTATAAGCTGTTGCTGCGCCACTTATCCCACCTCCGATAATAATAACATGTAAATCACAATTTCTTTTGTATATATCAAACCATGGCTTTGGTTTGCAAGGCTTAGCTTTCAAAGGGGTTGAAATTAGGTTCGGTTCATCTATTTTTAAATCTGACTTGCATACTATTTGAGCTTTTTTTAGCCAATAGCCATGTAGCATATCATTACTAAAGCGTTTATTCTGTGCTATATGAAAACCCGCGCTTTGTAAATTTTGTTTAACTACAGGTTTGGCTGTATAAATAGCAAATGTTGCTTTTGTTTTACAAAGTTTAGCTATTTGTAAAAATACAGATTTATCCCATATTGCACTGCTGTACCCAGGAGTAGGCCTATTTAAAAACCAGCAGTCTGCCAGAAAATTTTGTTGGTTTAAGGTCTTATTTAAATCACCAATTACAAGATTAAGATAAACATTTTGTTTAAAGCTTAGGCTGTGGGTAGCAAGTAAGAGAAGATAATATTGGTTTCCAAGTTCTTCAGAATTTGGATAACCAGAGTTTATCTTTTTTAAATCTGCAGGAGAGAGAGGATGCGGTTCAAAGCTTATAAAAAATAGTTTTGCTTTTGTAGTTACTGTATTTTGCCATAAATTCAACACATTTAAAAAATTAAGTCCGCTGCCAAACCCGGTCTCTCCAATTATAAATACTTCATAATCTTGTAGCTTTGAAAATCGTTGTTCCAGATTGTTCTGCTGGATAAATACATAATTACTTTCTTCTGTTGCCAATGGATGATAAACATTATTAAATAGGACTGATGAAGCGGCATTGTTCGTCCAGTTTATTTTAGCATAATAATTATTATGCACGTGTTACTGCCAAATTGAGATTTTTAGTCATTTTGAGAACACCAATATTGCAGTGCACTTTTCAACAAATAAATTTAAAGTAATATAATAATCAACAGGTTTCATGACTATGGTGATATCTTTGCTACAAAGGCTTTTTAGGTTTCAATTCAGTTTTACTTTTATTAAAAACTTTAGCTCCACTATTAATTCCACTTCTAAGCAGTTTACGTTCTTGTGCCGGTATTTGCATAATATCCTGGCATTCATTACTACAGCAGCCGTCAAAATCTGCTTTGCATTGCTCACACTGAATAAATAGAAGATGGCAGCCTTCATTAGTGCAATTTACATGTGTATCAGCAGGGTTACCGCATTGATGGCATTTTGAAATGATTGTTGTACTTATTTGTTCACCCAGGCGTCCATCAAATACAAAATTTTTGCCTATAAATCGATTAGGTAGACCATTTTCATTAACTTTATTGGCATAATTAATAATTCCGCCTTCTAAATGATATACATTCTTAAACCCCTTATGCAACATCCAGGCGCTGGCTTTTTCACAACGGATTCCACCAGTGCAATACATAATAATATTTTTATCTTTTTTATCTTTCATCATTTCTACTGCCATTGGCAATTGTTCACGAAATGTTTCACTGGGAATTTCTATCGCATTTTCAAAGTGTCCAATTTCATATTCATAATGATTGCGCATATCAATTAGTACTGTCTCGGGATCTTCTGTAAGTTTATTAAATTCTTCAGCATTAACATATGCCCCCAGATTTTCCATACTGAAACTTGGATCAGTAATACCATCAGCAACAATTTTACCCCGCACTTTTACTTTTAATACCCAGAACGATTTACCATCATCATCAACTGCTATATTTAAACGAATGCCATCTAATGGGGGGAATGAATATAGATAATCACGCATTGCTATAAAATTATGCTCAGGTACACTAATTTGAGCATTAATTCCTTCATGAGCTAAATAAACCCTGCCAAAAACCCCTAAAGCAGATAATCTTTTATATATATCATCTCGCATAGTTTTAGGTTCATTAATTAGGAAATATTTATAAAAGGAAATAGTTTTTCTTTTAAAATTTTCTTGCTCTAGAAGCGCTTTAGCTTCATCAGCTGTTAAACAATTATATAATTTTTCTGGTTTTTTTTTCATTTTACTTCTTGGAGAAACTATGAATATAGAGGAAATTAATGGCGGCACTTTGTTTAATTCCTCAGTTAACCGCCAATATATTTAATTGATATCAGGTACTACTTATTTAGCACTCCCATTATACTTATAAGCACTAATCACAGATTCTGAGTTATTCACTACTGCAATTAATTGATTATTTACTAAACCTAAGGAAGTAATGCCTACTGATCCGTTTTGTAACTTGCCAAGAGCTACATTATTAACTTGTGTCCAGCCGGCACCGCATTCATTATCTTCAGTAGCACTAGTTACATATACATTAAAGAGATTGGTTCCCACGTAGATATTACCGCTTGTATCTCCGGTTGGGCTTGTTACCATGGCAGTAATAAATTGAGGTACAACAGTAGTTGAGACACTTTCAATACCACTTTCATTAGTATAAGCAAATGATTCTACTTCTACTGGCGGAATACCATTAAGACTTGCTCTAACCCAGCTGCTGCTACCATTTTGTGTTAAACAAAATACACTGCTGTTAAACCATGTTGCCCAGCTCCCACTTTCAGCTAGCTTGGCATTAAATACAGGCCTTGATTCTGCAGAAAATTGTAATGCAGCAACTCCCTTCTTACCGGAAGAAGCGTTATTTGAAGTTAAGCCTAAAGCAGTAATAGGGCATTTATTTGAATCAAGACATATTGTAGTACTAGTAAACGGAGTTATAGGGTGAGCGCTATTAGCTACTCCAATAGTAGAATTCAAAGTTCCATAATAAGCGGTCCCATTAGCTGCCAGAGCAATTGCAGTAATTGTGTTTTCTGCTGTAATAGTAGTGCCAGCCGTACCTTGACTTGTTAATGGATTACTAAGGGTTACATAAGCATAACTATTTTGATTTGCACCCAGAGCAATAATGGAATTTCCTCGCGAATCAGGGTTAACAATTGGTGTTCCCATACTACTAAATCCATTATTGGCATCTGTGATTTGATAAATGGCCCCATAAGCAGTGCCGGCAAAAAGTGTTCCATTATTCGACATAGTCATAACTGTAAAATAATCGGAAGGTGGAAGAGCATTAAGCGTAGCCGCTTGTGGGTTTGTTGGAACTTGAACTCCACCATTAGGTGTTATTTGTGTAAAATTGCCACCTTGAGGCGGAGGTGGGTTAGGGCCGCCACTATTACTGCCGCCACCGCCTCCGCATGCTGTTAAAGTTAGGGATAGCGCAATTAATAAGCTTGCTGCTTTTACCAAATTAATATTTTTTTTAATCATTATTAAAACCTTTTAAAAATTATGACAAGAGTTATACCGTAAGTGGAAGAATGCTAAAACTTCTTTAAAATAAATGTTTTGCTAAATAAACATCTTATTTTCAAGTAGTATTAGATAGTTATTATACTTCATTAATTAATATATATCTCAATGTTTAAGTCAGGTTTGTCTACGCTGCTCTAGTCCAATGGATTAGTTTCCAGTACACCACTGCAGATATAAATGTTAAAAATAAATATGAACATATTAAAGGGGTGCCGCTATGCATGTGTACTAAACTTATTAAAGCCGCCATGGTACTGGTGATTAAGGTATTAATCATATACATGATTGCTGTGGCAGTACCGGAAATATGTCGAAATAACGACATGCCTTGTCCCATGGATAAAGGAAATATAAAGCCGCAGGCAAAAAACATAATCCCGCTAATTACGGTAATTAATATTATATTATTACTTAGGAAATGATTGCCGGTTAAGGCTAAAATAGCAATTAGCAGCGCAGCATTTGTTCCTATTAAAAGAAGTGTTTTTGCACTTAATTTGGTTAGCAAATAACGACAGATAAATGTGGCTAGCAAAAACAAGATGCCTAAATATAATGCAATGTGGCCAAATCGTATCGCTGAATAGTGAAATACATTTTGAATCAAAAAAGGACCTGCTGTATGAAAGGTAATTAATAACGAGTAAGTAAGTCCCATTAAAATCGATAAAGCGATAAATTGATGGTTGGCAAGAATTTCACTAAAATTTTGTCTTAAAATGC
>JAJFBO010000079.1 GCA_020697025.1 Burkholderiales bacterium | reverse complement strand
AAGTGTTATTAAAGCACCTCCTGATTTAGTTAGCAGCTTACGCCCATATTTGGCTAGTGCCAAAAAACTGTAAGAGCTAATATCATTGGATACCTGATATACTTCCCTATTTACATTATCTACAAAACTACCAGTTAAGCCTTCTTTCGGTACAAAAGCGATAGAATGTAAGACTCCATCCAGGCAGCCCCATTGTTTATCAATTCCTACAAACAGTTGCTCGATATCATTATCTAATGTTACATCACACTTAAACAAAACTTTGGAATCAAAATGAGCAGCTAAATCTCTGACTCTTTGCTCAAACCTGTCACTTTGATAGGTAAAACAAAGCTCTGCCCCCTGAGCCTTGCAGGCTTTGGCAACACCATAGGCAATAGAACGATCAGACAATAAACCAGTAATTAA
The DNA here is from genome assembly GCA_020697025.1 of Burkholderiales bacterium. Lineage (GTDB taxonomy): Bacteria > Pseudomonadota > Gammaproteobacteria > Burkholderiales > UBA11063 > Aquella. Next base: position 5,337 of record JAJFBO010000079.1, on the reverse strand, counting down.
TATTTTTTTCCCTGTCAAAAAAGACATAATTTAGTACCTCCTTAAGCTAAAATTAATATTGTGCATTATAGCATAATATCCACACCTTATTAACGCTTTTTGGTGTAGAATACTATCCTATATTTAATAGAAATGGTAGCAAATATATGAACAAAAAATGTTTAATCAACGAAACAGAACAAATTGATTCGATTATCAAATTAATCACCACCACTGTACACAATTTGTTAAAACAACAAAATCAAATTGTCATGGCAGTATCAGGTGGAAAGAGTCCGATTGCATTATTTAACAAATTAAGTACCATAGATATACCTTGGGGGAAAATAATTATTACTTTGGTTGACGAACGATTAACAAATACTGATTCACTGGATAGTAATGAGAATTTGGTTAGAACACATTTATTACAGAATAAGGCGGTTAGCGCCGGATTTAATGGCCTAATTTTACCTGAACAAGATATGCAAAAAATGTTAAATAATGCTAACAGATGGGTTGACCAGATTGATCTTGCCATACTTGGTATGGGTGAAGATGGACACACTGCATCCATCTTTCCAGACTGTCCGGAGTTTAATCAGGCAATAAATAGAAATATTCCGCCAGCTTATATTGAAACTAATCCAATTAGTGCAAAATATACCAGAATTGGTCTAAATTTAAGCGGGTTAATCAGGATCCCGCACCTTATACTAAGCATTACTAGCGGTATTCACGGTAATATAAAAATAAAAGTATTAGATGAAGCGCTAAATGGCAACAACCAAAATTATCCAATTAGTTATTTACTTAAACAACGTTCCAACATACATATTTTTTCATCTTAAATTTAGTATTATAAAGGCTATCCAATGTTACACTTCCCTCGTTTAATTTCAGATATTGGCGGTACTAATGCACGTTTTAGCCTTGAAGTAAAACCCTATGAGTACGAGTCTACAAAAATTTTTGCCTGTAAAGATTTCAAAACCTTATCTGATGCAGTTAACCAATACTTGCAACTAGTTGGAGTTAAAGGTAGCGTCAAATACGCTGCACTAGCGCTACCAACGCCAGTAATTGATGACAGCATATTTATGGTAAATAGTCCATGGCAGACATTTTCTCAGTCGCGAACCCGCGCAGAAACTGGTTTTGAAAAACTGATTTTCTTAAATGACTGGCACGCCATGGCATTATCAATACCACACATACCGGAAAAAAATTTAGTAAGAATAGGCGGTACCGCAAATCCTGATATTAGTAAACCTAAATTAGTGATTGGCCCAGGTACTGGGCTTGGAATGGCCTCCCTAATCCGTCATCCCCTTGGGGAGCATCTGGCTATAGCTTCTGAATGCGGCAGATCAAGCTTTCCTCCGGTAAATGAAGAAGAAACTGAATTATGGAGCTTTGTACACAAACGCTTTAGCCATGTATCTGCAGAACGCTTTTTATCCGGCCCTGGATTACAACTTATATATGAAGGTTTATGTCATATCAATGACAAAATAATAACAGTTTTACCTAATCCATCTGAAATTACACAAAAAGGTATTTCTGGAGAAGACTGGTTATGTCAGCGTAGTGTAGATATCTTCTGCCGTATGCTTGGTACAGTTGCGTCTAATGTTGCAGTAGCCATAAATTCTTTTGGCGGTGTATATATCGGCGGCGGCATAATCCCTAAAATTTTGGATTATTTTATAAAATCTGAGTTCCGCTCCCGCTTTGAAGATAAAGGACGCTATCGTCCATTTTTAGTAAAAATGCCAGTTTACGTGATTACACATGAATTTCCGGCTTTTTTAGGAGCTAGTCATGCATTAGATAGCTATTTGAGCAAAGGCTATATTCCTTAAATGGTAATATAAGTTAGAAATATGGGGTTATAGCTATGAAATTATTAAGCAAATTATTTTTTACCATCTATATCAGTGTATATCTCACAAATGTATTTGCGGTAAATGTTTTTACAAAGTCCCAAGAAGCACGATTTGTAGAACTATATTCTACCAAATATAAAATACCCAAAGATTACATGAAAACGGTATTACAGCAAGCAGTGTTTCAACCACGTAGTGACTTATTCAAACCACACAATGCAAGTAAAGATGCAGCTTTATCTACTGAAGCTAGTTTGCTAGATTATCAAAAACAATTTATTTATCCGGCAATGATTAATAAAGGGGTCAGATTTATGTGTAAACATAAAGATGCCATACGTAAAGCTAATATTGAATACGGTGTTCCTCCTGAAGTTATCCTGGGGATAATTGGAGTTGAAACTGCCTATAATGAAAACTTAGGCCGCTTTAAAGTACTAGATACATTAGCTACAATCGCCTTTAATTCTTATAGACGCACCCAGTTTTTTCAAGACGAGTTAGCTAAATATATTTTAATTTGTTATAAAAATAACTGGAACCCTACCGCCATGCGTGGGTCTATTGCTGGCGCATTTGGTATTACTCAATTTATGCCCAGCTCTTATTTAAACTATGCTGTGAGCTATACAAATAGTACTCCAAACCTGATGCTGGCTAATGATGCTATTTTAAGTATTGCTAATTACATAAAACATCATGGCTGGAAACATGGGGAACCAGTTTATCTGCAAGCAAAATATAACACATTGACTTGCCAAAAATTAGGCTGCAATAATCGTGCCCTGTCCCACCGTGTTTCATCATGGAAGCAAGCTGGTGTAACAGTCATTGACTCTGCTGCTATTAATAGTTCAAGTATGGCTGACTTAGTAACATTTAGTGGTCCGAAGAATCGGGCTTGGCTTGCACTGAATAATTTCTTTGTGATTTTTGGGTATAATAATAGCACTCGTTATGTACTAACTACTTATCCACTTGGCGTTAAGGTTGTTGCCAGTGCCAGTAAATTAGGCTGTAAATAACTATAATGAAGAAACTATTTTTTATTGTTTATATAAGTTTGCATCTAATTTATGCAGCTGCAATAAATGTTTTTACCGATGAACAAAAAGAAGCATTTATAAAAACATATTCAGAAAAATATAATATACCAGACGATTATATAGAAAAAACACTGGATATGGCTATTTATCAACCTAACAGCTATCAGTTACAACAACCAGGAGGAGTTGCTAAAGCCAGTCAAAAAAGCTGGGAGCGCTATAGAAACCAATTTATTTATCCGGCAATGATTAACAAAGGGGTTAGTTTTATGTGCGCGCATCAAAGTGCCCTACATAGATCCCGAACTAGATATGGTGTACCACCTGAAGTTATTCTGGGTATTATTGGCGTCGAAACAGCATATGGTGGAAATACCGGACATTATAGAGTACTTGATGCATTAGCAACCATTGCATTTAATTCGTCCAGGCGCGTAGCATTTTTCCAGGAAGAATTAGCTAAATATATTTTGATGTGTTTTCAAAATAGATGGGATCCTAAAGCGTTATATGGTTCAATCGATGGTGGTTTCGGTATTGCTCAATTTATGCCTAGCTCATATCTCGATTATGCAGTTAGTTATACTGATGATACGCCAAACCTGATGATTGCTGATGATGCAATTATCAGTATAGCCAATTATATTAAGCAACATGGCTGGAAGACTGGTGAACCAGTTTATTTAAACGTTAAATATAATGGTAAGACATGCCTGAAATTAAATTGTAATAATAAAGAACTTGTTTATCCTATTTCGACCTGGCGGCAAAATGGCGTTTTAGATAAAAGCTCCGGGATTAAACCTTCAAGTATGGCTGATTTAATTTCATTTAGTAATTTAGCGGTTAATCCAGCATGGCTGGCACTAAATAATTTCTTTGTAATTTATTCATATAACCATAGCACTCGTTATGCTCTGGCAACTTACCAGCTAGGTCAGGCTGTAGTTGCCAAAGCGGCCAGAGTAGGTTGTAAATAAACTATACTGCCTTGTTTTTATTTAATTATTTAGTTTCTTTAATAACTCCGCATATCATACGACTACCGCCGCCACCTAATGGCTTTGGATCATCTGAATAATTATCCCCACCATTATGAATCATTAAGCTATGGCCTAAGATATCTTTTACTGTCAATCTTGGAGCAACTACTGGCAGCTTAATTGTCCCATCAGTATTTACGTATACTGCTGGTAAATCACCTAAATGCCCCTGTGAATTGTATGGCCCTAAATGAACCTTAGTTTTTTTTGGATCTAAATGTCCACCAGCCTTCATTCCCAAGTTATCACAAGAAGGATTTTCATGAACATGAAACCCATGAATACCTGGAGATAAATCAGGAATTACTCCAGTTATATCTGGCTTAAACATTAAGCCATATTTGCTATCCAATGCTATTATATTTCCGACCAATGTATGCGACTCATTTGTCAGGTACATTGGTATTTTAACACTTGCTGCATAACTACTTACATATGTAATAAAAAGTCCTATAAATAATTTTATGTTTTTTTGCATAATAGCTTCCTTTGTAATTAGTATCTTCCCGGGATCATGAAATAGTTTATTTTAATATAACCATTTCCACTACTATACATTATACTATTTTTAGTATATAATTGGTTAACTTATAAACATATATTTCGCGTAATTAATTTTATAATATTTGGCTTTAATACAAATTAAGTATAGTATAATCCTACCTATGGAAAATGTACTTTTAGCGCACAGAATAGAAAAAAACAAAAAATTTAATAAAATGTCCAGATGGGGTTATATTATTGCTGCAATGATAGACCCATACGGCTTAGTATCCCTTACTTGTGCTATTTTTTTGTGGATGCGCGGAGCTGGAAAAAGGCAAATTTCTGGTTTTGTAATAAATATGATAATTCATATAGTAGCAACATTTATTTTTGACCGCTACTTTAATAGTTTTACAGGTACTTTAGTCTACAGTATTATATTTGCAACAGCAGTTCCCTATGTCCTATATCGCACTACATTAGCCCCTACCACAGAGTTAGAAATGGCTGAATTGGCTAAAATATAAATTTAGATTAATTTTATCCTGTTATTATATTTCTTGTGATATAATTCACACCTCTTGAAAAATTAGGGCTCTTAGCTCAGTTGGTTAGAGCAGAGGACTCATAATCCTTTGGTCGCTGGTTCGAGTCCAGCAGGGCCCACCACTAATTTAGTTTCAATCACAAGATATTAAAAGTAATCATATATGTCAGATACCGCCACGCAACTTATAAAACAAAATACTAATTTAGTATGGCTGGATCTGGAAATGACTGGTCTTAGTGTAGAAAAAAATGTTATTATTGAAGTAGCAGTAGTTATCACTGACAGTAATTTAAATATCTTAGATGAAACTCCAAGCTATGCAATTAATCAACCCGAATCTGAAT
>JAJFBO010000078.1 GCA_020697025.1 Burkholderiales bacterium | reverse complement strand
TGGGGTTTAATTCTTTTACAATAATAATATTTATTCTTGGCTCTTTAATTGCCGGATTATTTGATCAATATTTTGGTAAAAGATTTTTTCTGGTTTTTACCCCGATTTTTGCATTATTTGCTTTGGGTTTATTTAACTCGTATGCATTTTTGAACTTAAAACAGATATTTATTATCCATATTATTACATTACTTAGTATTGGCATAGTATGTGGGCGCCTGCCAGTAATTTGTGCTACGTTTTTCCCGGTGCATGTGCGTTATACTGGCGTATCTTTTGTATATAATATAAGTTTTGGTATAGTTGCAGGCAGCACCCAGATGTTATTAAGCTGGTTAATTAAAATAACCCATTTACTATGGATTCCCGGACTTTATTTATTTATTTTTGCATTATTTGCCTTTATTGCGATTTTGAGTATAGCTAAAAATAAATTAATTAACTATCAGGATTAATTAGGTTTATTTAATATTAATAGATTAATTTTGCTAGATTAATCTGCATTATTTACTGTAGAGGTGTATAATATACATGTGCGGATTAATTTTAAAAAATATATTTAAGAGAGGTAATTAAAATGAAAAATTTTACTATATATTGTAAAGATTTTGAATTAACTGATTCTATTAAAGAATATTCAGAAGAAAAAATGGGTTCTCTGCATAAATACCTTAATGAAGATGAAGATGTTGTAAAGTTTAATTTTAGGCTTGGCAAAACTTCAAATAGTCATAACAACGGTAAAATTTACTATGCTGAGGTGAGCATTCATACTCCAGAGAAAAATTACGGTGGTAAAATTGAAGCAGAAAGTATTTATGTAGCAATTGATCTACTCAAAGATGAACTAGCTCATAATATTACTCATTATCGTGAAAAAGTTAGAACCGTATCTAGACATGAAGCACAAAAGTTTAAAGAAGAGATAAAGAACATTTAGTTAATATATCTTCAATAAGTTTTAAAACCACCTTTAGTGTGGTTTTTTTATTTTATCAGGCCTTAAACCGTATGCTATAATAGCTTGCTTAAATCAATAAAACATTTTAAACTAAAAATACAATTGCACTATTAAACATTGTGTAAAAGGGAAATATTTCATGTCAAAAAATACATTTAACATACTTAGCAAATTTATGATTATTATATTAGCACTAAGTTCTGCTGGTTGTGCAGCAGCTTTAATTGGTGCTGGAGCTGCAGCTGGAACTGCTGCAGCTGTAGGTACAGATTCTCGCGGCGGAGAAAAGGTTGTGAGTGATCAAGTTTTGGTACGCAGAGTAAATAATGTATTAGATGCTCAGGTGCCAAATGGTAGTTTTACTATTGCAAGTCATAATCAAAAAGTATTATTAGCAGGTCAGGTGTCTAGTCAAGAAGAAAAAGACAAGGCAGAAACGGCAGTAATAAATACTGCTGGCGTAAAAAAAGTTTGGAATTACTTAACTATATCAGTAAATGAAACAGTAGGCGATATTAGTCATGACACATATTTAACTTCATTGGCTAAAAGCCGTTTAATTGGGCAAAAACATGTAAATACAAATAATATAAAAGTTGTAACATGTAACAATGTGGTCTATCTATTAGGCGATAGAAAAGCTGGAGACAAGGTGCAAATTGATGGTGCAGTTGCAGGTATCAATGACATCAGTGGTGTAAAGAATGTAGTTAATTTAATTCAAATAACACCTAACTAAAGTTAATTAAACTTACTTGAGGCGACAAATCCCTAAAATTTTGGAAGCGAGTAATTATGTATTATAAAAAATTAAATCTTATTTTATTGTGTTTAGCATCTGTTTGTATCACTAGTTGTCAGAGTTACTTTTATAGTAAGGTGCCAGAACCATTTACCAGTAATGCAGAAACTCAGGAGATTGATAACAGCCTGTATGCAAAAAAACTGCAAAAATTGGTTGATAAAGAATTTCCTAAAGCTGATTTAAAGATTGCATCTGATCATTTTAATATTTTAATAGTAGGACAGGTTGATTCACAGGGCACTAAAGAAGCGGTGGTTGAGCTTATAAAAAAGCAGCAGGCAGTACGCGAAGTGTTTGATTATACCACAATAACAGAAAATCCATCATATGATAGTAGCTCATCTATAGTATATAAAGTGCAGGAAAGGCTTAGTAAAGAGCCTGATATTATTTCAAAAAGGATAACTGTAATTTATGCTGATGGAGTAATTTACTTAATGGGAACCAATATTGGTGACCTGTCTCATCTTGCCCGGGCTATTAAAGGTATATATGTGATAGAAGGGGTAACAAAAGTAGTCAACCTAGTTATACCTGGACGCTCAGATTATAATTCGGGTCGCTAATATTTCAAATTATTATCAAAAATACGCTCATTATACTCTGGGCGTATTTTCATAAATCTTCTAATTCATTTTCCTTATTCAAAAAATAGTTTTTTTAATTGTGTTTTATAGGTAGCTTATGCTATAATACCGGGTTACGACTAAAAATTATTAGACATTTTTTTAAAAGAGAAGGAAATAAATGCCTACGATTAATCAATTGGTAAGAAAGCCTCGCGTATCAGTACGCTATAAGAGTAAGTCTCCAGCTTTAGCCGAATGTCCTCAGCGTAGAGGTGTTTGTACGCGTGTATACACTACAACGCCGAAAAAGCCGAATTCTGCATTACGTAAAGTATGCCGTGTACGTTTGACAAATGGATTTGAAGTAACTAGCTATATTGGTGGTGAAGGCCATAATTTACAGGAACATTCGGTTGTCCTGATTCGTGGTGGACGGGTAAAAGATTTACCTGGTGTGCGTTATCACTGTGTACGTGGTTCATTAGATCTGGCTGGGGTTAAAGACCGTAAGCAATCGCGCTCCAAGTATGGTGCTAAACGCCCTAAATAATCTTTATTATATAGTTGGTTTTAGCTAACAAAATAATGTAACAATAACAATAGTAACTGGTTATATAACTAGTTAAGGTATTAAGGATAGTATTATGCCTAGACGTAGAGAAGTTGAGAAGAGAAGCATTCTTCCAGATCCTAAATTTGGTAGTGTTGAATTATCAAAATTTATTAATATTCTTATGGAGAGTGGTAAAAAAGCTGTTGCCGAGAAAATCGTATACAATGCTTTAGAGCTGATTAAAAATAAAAGTAAAAAAGATGGGATTGAAGTATTTAAAACAGCAATGGACGCGGTCAAGCCGATGGTAGAGTTAAAGTCCCGCCGTGTTGGTGGTGCAAACTACCAGATTCCAATTGAAGTGGCGCCGAGTCGTCAAACTGCTTTGGCAATGCGCTGGATGCGTGATGCTGCTAGAAAACGTGGTGAAAAATCAATGGATATTCGTTTAGCGAATGAGTTGTTAGAAGCGACAGAAGGTCGCGGGGCGGCAATGAAACGCCGTGAAGAAGTACATAAGATGGCAGAAGCAAATAAAGCATTTGCTCACTTCCGTTATTAAACAAATTAAAGGGTAAAAGCGTTATGGCTAGAAAAACACCGATTGAAAGATATCGTAATATAGGTATTTCGGCACATATTGATGCAGGTAAAACGACCACTACTGAACGGGTTTTATTTTACACCGGTATCAATCACAAAATTGGTGAAGTGCATGATGGTGCTGCAACTATGGACTGGATGGAGCAAGAACAAGAACGTGGTATTACAATTACTTCGGCTGCTACTACTACCTTTTGGAAAGGTATGAATAGGCAATATCCTGAACACCGTATTAATATTATTGATACACCAGGACACGTAGATTTCACAATTGAAGTTGAACGTTCTATGCGTGTATTAGATGGTGCATGTATGGTTTATTGTGCAGTTGGTGGTGTGCAGCCTCAGTCTGAAACAGTTTGGCGCCAGGCTAATAAATATAAAGTACCAAGAATTGCTTTTGTGAATAAGATGGATCGTCAGGGCGCTAATTTTTTTAGAGCTGTTGATCAGATTAAAACAAGGCTAAAAGGTAATCCCGTGGTTATGCAGGTTCCAATTGGGGCAGAGGAAAATTTCACTGGAGTAATTGATTTACTAAAAATGAAGGCTATTGCCTGGGATGATTCAACTCAAGGTATGACATTTGATTATGTGGATATCCCCGCTGAGTTAGTTGAAACATGTAATAAATATCGCGCTGATTTAGTTGAAGCTGCTGCCGAAGTAAATGAAGAGCTGATGAACAAATACTTAGAAGGTGAAACTTTATCAGAAGAAGAAATTAAAAGTGCAATCCGTACCCGGACTATTGCTTGTGAAATTATACCAATGTTTTGTGGTTCTGCCTTCAAAAATAAGGGTGTACAGGCTATGCTTGATGCAGTTATTGACTATTTGCCTTCTCCAATTGAAATTGATGCAGTTACTGGCGAATTACCAGACGGCACGATTGGAAAACGTGAAGCATCGGATAATGAGGCATTTTCTGGTTTAGCTTTCAAATTGATGAGCGACCCATATGTCGGCCAGTTAACATTCTTCCGTGTATATTCTGGCATAGTTAAATCAGGAGATACAATCTACAATCCAGTTAAAGGTAAAAAAGAACGGATTGGTCGTATTGTACAAATGCATGCTAATCAACGTGAAGAGGTTGAAGAAGTTTTTGCGGGTGACATAGCTGCTGCAGTTGGACTTAAAGAAGTAACAACCGGTGATACTTTGTGTGATGTAAATAAAGAAATTACATTAGAGCGCATGGTGTTTCCAGAACCAGTTATTCACATTGCAATTGAACCAAAAACCAAGCCTGATCAAGAAAAAATGGGTATTGCCTTGAACCGTTTGGCTAAAGAAGATCCGTCTTTTAGAGTAAGAACTAATGAGGAAACTGGTCAGACAATTATTTCCGGTATGGGTGAATTGCACTTAGAAATTATTGTTGATCGTATGAAGCGTGAATTTGGTGTCGAAGCTAATGTAGGCGCGCCTCAGGTTGCTTTCCGTGAAACTATCCGCAAAGAAGTGGAAGTAGAAGGCAAGCATATTAAACAATCTGGTGGTAAAGGGCAATATGGTCATGTATGGATTAAACTAACCCCGCAAGTTGAAGGTGGCGGTTATGAGTTTGTTGATGCAATTAAAGGCGGTTCAGTTCCACGTGAATTTATTCCATCAGTCGATTATGGTATTTCAGGTGCAATGAAAGCAGGTGTAGTTGCAGGATACCCTGTAGTTGACGTAAAAGCTACATTATTTGATGGGTCATACCATGATGTTGATTCTTCACAGTTAGCCTTTGAATTAGCCGGGTCTATGGCATTTAAAGAAGGTATGCGTAAAGCAAGTCCTGTACTGTTAGAACCGATGATGTCAGTCGAAGTAGAGACTCCTGAAGACTATATGGGTGATGTAATGGGCGATTTATCCTCACGCAGGGGCATTATCCAGGGTATGGATGATGATAGCTCCGGTGGCAAAATCGTTAAAGCTGAAGTGCCACTAGCAGAAATGTTTGGTTACTCAACTACTCTACGTTCTATGACTCAGGGTCGTGCTACGTATTCAATGGAATTTAAACACTATTCAGAAGCACCAAAACATGTTGCTGATGCTATTGTAAATAATAAAAAATAATTAATCTATTTTATTCCAGCTCAAAGCGGGAATCTATAAAAAAGGAATATAAGTTATGTCAAAAGGAAAATTTGAACGTAATAAGCCACATGTAAACGTCGGTACAATCGGACATGTGGATCACGGTAAAACAACATTAACTGCAGCAATTACTACAATATTATCAAAAAAGTTTGGTGGTGAAGCA
>JAJFBO010000289.1 GCA_020697025.1 Burkholderiales bacterium | reverse complement strand
TGTAATCGATGAGATGGTATATTTAAGCGTTATAAAAAAAGGTATTTGGTACGTTTTTGGCTTACATATCCAAAATCATTCCCAGACTTTCCCGTATTGCGGTTACCAATGTGACCAGCGAACCATATTAAATTTAGTATGTCTATCTAATGGTTGTACTACTCCTGATATAAAAGAAGCAAGTATTGTCCAATGGAATAATGGCACTTATGTGTCTTTAACCCAACAACCAAATGGTATGTCATTTTTTATTAAAAGTCCTGGTGATCCAGACCTAAAAAAACTAAATAATTAATTTTATAGGAACAAGACATGAAAAAAATTAATTTAATATTATTATTTCTTGGTTTAAGTATATCAAGCCTCTGTTACAGTGATGACTTTGCAGGTTTTACACTAAAAGGATCGTGTAATTTATATAATCCTAATAGCGTATCCCAAAATACTTGTGCGTGTGTCCAGGATACTTCTACTAAAACAATCTGGCTTGCGGTTAATAGTGAGGGAGGAATGAGTTGGGATGGCAGTACAGGAACCTCTATAGGAGTTAAAGAGTGGATAAAAAGGCTAAACTCTTCAGAAGTTTGTGGTATAAGAGGCGGTTGGAGTTTACCCAATCTATTTCAGTTGCAGACTTTAGTAAGCCGAAGTATAGATTGGTTTAATAATAGCGGTTTTATCGATATTGATGCACAAGGTGAGTATTGGGGAGAAAAAATAGATGACGGTGTTGGTGATACTGCTCTTATACTTTCTATACCTTCTGGTATAATTAATATAAAAAAATTAGCTTATAATACTGCTAATACACATGTTTTTGCAGTTCATTATCCAGTGAGTGCTGCTGATCTTATACCAGGAACCCAATAGAATATATAAGATTAATGTACTAATATATAAGCTTCATATATTGATAAATTTGAACGTAGCAATATTTTATGTTTGAATGGCTTACGGAAAATAGGTATTGAATTTTTTTAGCAGCTCAGGTATAATTCAATCAGATGTAAGTTAGCCAATTATTTTTAATTATAAGGAAAAAAATGAAAAAATTTAAATATATCGCGTTATTTTTAGTATGTAACATTACTGCTAGCAGCTGGGCGCTTGTAGCTTATTGTCCTACTGAACGCCGGGGTTCTGAGGAGAAAAGATGTTGTTATGATAAAGAAAAGAAGGATAGCACGTGGTACGGTGTATCTAAATCTATCAAAAATGGCTGGATGAAGATAGCTAAATGTCCTACATCTACAGCTGGACCCAGCGATGAGTGTGAAAAAAATGCAGATTTTGGTAATTTTCATTGTGATGATCCTGTTATATATGACAAGGATCCACTTCACGATGAATAAGAGGATGTTCTTATTTTAAATCAGATGTTAAACAAAAAAGCCAGCAGATCTTTTGCTGGCTAGAAATCATAATTAAGAAGCAGTATTAAATTAATTAATCCTCACTTGTTACTCGTCTAAGATTATAGCTGCTGTCGATTATCCAATCTTCATTCGGGAACTCAGCAATATTGGTATCTGAAGTACTTTTATAATTAACTAGATTTTCTGCGTGCGTTACTGTTATGTATTCATGCGGAGACGCAACGTTCGGGGGGTTATCCTTCAAATGATTAGTAATTGAATAACTAAAATTCCAGCATTGGTTGCTAACATATTTTATTTCAGAATTTTGTGGAGTAAAATTATATATTCTTATAATTTTACTTGCTGAAGCATTATATATTAAACATATTGATCCTACAATTCCTAATATCGCTTTTTTACTTAATTTCATTATACTCTCTTCCTTAAAATTTATAGTGGTTTAATATATTATATCACTTACTAAGTATAGTAATGTATAAATTATAGTTTATTTTAAAAATAATTTCAATACGGAATTTACGTATTTACTTATTGATTATATTAATAATAGTTTTTATTGTAAAAGCTAAAATACAAATTGGAAATCCGATCTATTAAAATATTGCTGCAACAAAAGCATTTGAAACAGTAAATCAACTTATTATATTTCACAAAAGCAATATAAAATCAGTCAGGAGTATAATAAGACGGATGTAGTAGTAAGCCATACAATAATATTAATGTACTAATATATAAGCCCCACATATGTTAAAATAATTTACTTAAAACTTATTGCAAAAATCATGTAACGCCTTTATAAAAGAATATCATGCTTCGGTTTTTTATTGACCATCCTGTATTTTCCTCTGTAATATCAATTATTATTGTTCTATGTGGTTTAGCATCTTTGTCCAGACTTCCGCTTGCTGAATATCCAGATATTGCGCCGCCGACAATTACAATTAGTGCCCATTATCCTGGTGCTAATTCCGAAGTTATACTAAAAACAGTAGCCTCTCCTATAGAAGACCAAATAAATGGTACCAACATGATGATCTATATGAATTCTGAAATGTCGGGTAACGGAGATTATAACCTGGTAATAACTTTTGCTACAGGTACTGATTTAAATACTGTGGTAGGT
>JAJFBO010000288.1:1169-2876 GCA_020697025.1 Burkholderiales bacterium | reverse complement strand
ATCCATATCCAGTATAATGCAGGATATTTTTATTAAGAAATAAGTGTATATGGTAACTAGAAATCATCTATCACATAGTTTAAAAACCAGGCATATTTTAATGATTGCCATTGGCAGTGCTATTGGAACTGGTTTATTTTTTGGTGCTGGTGAATCAATTAAGTTAGCCGGTCCATCAATACTATTATCTTATGCTATTGGCGGAATTATTATGTATATAGTAATCCGGGCGTTAGGTGAAATGACAGTTCATGAACCAAATGCTGGTTCATTTAGCTATTATGCAAATAAGTATATTGGTAATTATGCCGGGTTTGTAGCCGGCTGGAATTATTGGTTTAATTATATAATCGTCTCCATGCTTGAACTAACAGCAACAACAATGTTTTTGGACTATTGGTTTCCTAATGCCAGCCACTGGCTCATTGCATTAAATATTTTAATTATATTTAGTGCCATTAACCTGATGAATGTAAAGCTGTATGGTGAATTTGAATTTTGGTTTGCCGGAATTAAAGTAGCTGTTATTATTACCTTAATTATTTTAGGTATATACCTGATTATAAATAATGGCCATACCAGCAATAATACAAGTATTCATAACCTGTGGTCGTACGGTGGTTTTTTTGCTAATGGCTATAGTGGGTTTTTACTTTCCTTTGTTGTAGTTATATTTTCCTTTGGCGGTACTGAATTAGTCGGGATAACTGCAGGCGAAGCAGAAAATCCGGATAAAACCATACCTTTGGCAATAAATGGAATAATTTTACGTATTCTAATTTTTTATATCGGTACACTGGCAATTATTTTATGCCTGTATCCATGGAGTAAAATAAATAGCCACCTAAGCCCATTTGTTGATGTATTTAGTAAAATTGGTATAGCTAAAGCTGCAGCAGTTATGAATTTTGTAGCTATTACTGCCGCATTATCATCTTTAAATAGCGGTATTTATGGTACAGCACGCATGGCTTATAGTTTATCCCAGCAACGAAATGCACCAAAAATTTTAGGTCGCCTAAATAGTAAAGGCATACCTTATATGGCAATTTTGTTTTCTTTATTCTTTATTTTCTTTACTGTTATACTTAATTACTTATACCCCAAACAAATATTTGGTGTTTTATTAGCAATTGCAGTACTTGCTGCTATTATTAACTGGGTAATAATTTTGCTTACTCAAATTGTCTTTAGAAAAAAAGTAAAGCTGGAAAATATTAAATATAAAATTCCTTTATATCCAATTACATCAATTATTGCTATTATATTTTTTGTCATGATTATAATTACTATGACTCAAATGAAAGATATGGCTATGGCCATATATATTGCACCACTTTGGTTGCTGGTATTATCAGTTGGGTACTGGATAAAAGATAAAGTTGCCAAGCATAGGTTCACATCTGCATGTGAATAGTATCTAATGCGTAAGAATTATACTAAAAATTATAAAATAAATTTCAGAAGGAAAAATTATGAGCGAGGTTCGCTTAAGTCATAAACTAAAAAACCGCCATTTACAAATGATAGCTCTTGGCGGTGTAATTGGTTCAGGACTTTTTTTTGGCTCTGCTAAATCAATTCATCTAACCGGACCTTCAATTGTATTATCTTACTTATTAGGCGGGCTGGTAATTTATATCATCATGCGTGCTTTAGGTGAAATGACGGTAGATCGTCCAAGCCCAGGCTCCTTTAGTGAATATG
>JAJFBO010000288.1:0-1159 GCA_020697025.1 Burkholderiales bacterium | reverse complement strand
ATATGCACATAATTACATTGGTCCATATGCCGGATTTATATCTGGCTGGAGCGCATGGTTTCAATATACAATTGTCTGTATGGTTGAATTGACTGCAGTAACTGTCTTTTCTGATATATTAATTCCCGGTATACCTCATTGGCTGCTCTGTATTGGCATCCTGGTATTTTTTACCTTTATTAATTTATTAAGTATCCGTGTATTTGGTGAGTTTGAATTTTGGTTTGCTGGAATAAAAATAGTTGCAATTATTTTAATGTTGCTTTTTAGTGCTTATTTAATTTTCTTTAAACATGGTATTAATCCAGAAGTGTCAACCTACTCTAACCCACATCTATTTTTTGCTGGAGGAATTGGCGGCTTTCTAACTTCCCTGGTCGTAGTAATTTTTTCTTTTGGGGGAACTGAATTTGTGAGTATTGCTTCTGGTGAATCAGAAAACCCCAAAAAAAATGTTCCTAAAGCAATTAATGGCGTTCTTATACGTATAATCATGTTTTATATTTTAACTATGCTTGCAATTATTTTATTATATCCATATCAAAAACTGGCGACTAATATCAGCCCGTTTGTTGATGTATTTAATAAAGTTGGTTTTCACTATGCTGCTGTGATTATGGATTTTGTGGCAATTACTGTGGCATTATCTGCCTTTAACAGTTGTATGTATAGTGCTTCACGAATGTTATTTAACTTATCACATCATGGCTATGCACCAAGAATGCTGGCCCAAAATGAACCTGGGAGCAAAAGACAAGTTCCAGTTAAAACCATATTATGTACCAGCTTTTCAGTAATTATTGCTGTATTTATAAATTACCTATTCCCGGAAAAAGCATTTATGTATTTACTAACTGTAGCAACTAGTGCAATTTTGATTGTATGGTTCATAATTTTAGTTACCCATATGTACTTTCGGCGGCAAAAAGATATATCTACCCTTGCTTATAAATTAAAGCTATTTCCTTTTAGCAATATATTTGCTATGAGTATTCTACTTCTTGTAATGGGTAAAATGACGCAAATGAGTGATATGCGGCTAAGTGTATTTGTTACCCCGCTATGGATTTTTATTCTCTCAATAGTTTATGTCCTCAAGAAAAAGAATAATGTCAGATAATATAGTTATCCATAATATTGCTAATGCCCTGGATGCGCC
>JAJFBO010000077.1 GCA_020697025.1 Burkholderiales bacterium | reverse complement strand
ATCTGATAAATAATCCAAAGCAGCTCCACATCCCTTAGCAACACAAAGTAGTGGTTCATCTGCAACATTGACCTTAATTCCAGTTGCTTCATTTACCAAAATATCAAGACCACGAAGTAATGCGCCACCACCTGTCAAAGTTATGCCCCTATCAATTAGATCAGCAGATAATTCCGGAGCTGTATTTTCCAGGGCATGGCGAATAGCCGCGACTATTTGTTCGAGTGGATCTTTAATTGCTTCGCGAATTTCAGAAGATGTGATTGTTATCTCTTTTGGCAAGCCTTGAAATGAATTCCGCCCACGAATCATCATTTCACCAACATCTGTTGTTTTATGTGCCGAACCAATTTTTGTCTTTATTACTTCAGCGGTAGTATCACCCACTAATAGACCATGTTTATTGCGGATATAGTTGCCAATTACTTCATCAATTTTATCTCCGGCTACCCTGATTGAATTAGCATAAGCTAAACCACCTAAAGATATTATACCAACCTCAGTTGTGCCACCGCCTATATCTACGATCATTGAAGCACTCGCTGAAGCAACAGGTAATCCAGCACCAAGAGCGGCAGCCATTGCTTCTTCTATTAACTCAACCTTACGCGCCCCGGCTGCAAGTGCTGAGTCTTTAATAGCTCTACGCTCTACCTGGGTAGAACTACATGGTACACAAATAATAATTGTTGGTGGAACAGAAAATAAACGCTTTTGTGAGCCAACCTTTTTTATAAAATATTTTATCATCTGTTCAGTAACAGTAAAATCAGCAATCACCCCATCTTTCATAGGTCTAATTACCTCAATTTGCCCAGGTGTCTTACCTAGCATAGACTTTGCTTCATGACCAACTGCTAAAATTCTTTTGCCCAAGCCGCTTTTATCAACTGCCAAAGCAACCATTGTCGGTTCATCCAGAATTACTCCACGCCCTCTGGCGTATACCAATGTATTAGCAGTACCTAAGTCAATCGCCAAATCTTTGGAAAAATAGTTAAATATTTTTTGAAACATAAATTTTTATCCTAGAAATTGATTAATTTTGGTTAAAACTTTCTCAGTTGTAAAACCAAAATGATTAAATAAATCTTTTGCTGGTGCTGATTCACCAAACCTATCAAGGCCAATAACTAAACCATCTATCCCTACATATTTATGCCATAGACCGGTAACGCCTGCTTCAATTGCGATTACTTTAGTATTTTTGGGAATAACTTGTTGTTTATAAGCTAAATCCTGTATATCAAAAACAGATGTTGATGGCATCGATACCAATTGAACCTGCTTGCCTGAAGCACATAAGCATTCATAAGCATTCATAGCTAGTTCAACTTCTGAACCTGTTGCAATAATAACTACCTGCGGATTTTTACTATTACTACTTAAAATATAACCACCTTTTGCGATATTCTGTATTGTAGCATCATCTCTTTCAATAAATTTCAAATTTTGCCTGGAAAAAATTAAACATGATGGAGTATTAGCTAAACTTAGCGCGTGTCCCCACGCTGCTAGCGTTTCAACCGTATCACATGGACGCCAGGTATTCATATTTGGGATTAATCGAAGTGTTGCTGTTTGTTCCACAGCTTGATGTGTTGGCCCGTCTTCACCCAACCCGATTGAATCATGGGTGTAAACAAATATTGGCGCTATTTGCATAAGACTTGCCATCCGCAGAGCATTTCTTGCATATTCAGAAAACATCAAAAACGTGCCACCAAAAGGTCTAAATCCGCCATGTAGATAAATTCCATTTAGTATTGCCGACATGCCAAACTCACGCACACCATAGCTGATGTATTTACCAGTGAAGTTATTCTCTGCATTACTTGTTACCGCAGAACTCCAGCGGGTTAAATTCGAACCGGTTAAATCAGCAGATCCCCCAAATAACTCGGGTAAGTGTTTTGCAAAAAACTCGATAGAATTTAATGATGCCTTACGTGTAGCTATAGTTTCTTTTTTATCATTTGCCAACTTTAAGCCATCATTGATAACCTGTTCAAAATTTTTAGGTAATTCATGATTTATCCGTCTTATAAATTCATCTGCTAAATCAGGATATTGGGTATTGTAAACTGCAAATTGGCTATTCCACTCATTTTCAAGCCTAGCACCAGATTTTTTACAGTCGGCTTCCTGGTATATTTCTTCTGGCACATGAAATGCCTGGTGTGGCCAATTTAACTCTTTACGTACCAGCTTCAGTTCGGCTTCACCAAGAGGGCTGCCATGCGATTCTTCAAGCCCTGCTTTATTAGGTGACCCTTTACCAATTTTGGTTTTACATATTATAATGCTTGGCCGGTTATGTTCTCTTTTAGCACTTGCTATAGCCTGATCAATCTGAACCATATCATGACCATCAATTGCACCTAAAACTTGCCAGTTATACGCCTCAAAGCGTTTAGCCACATTCTCGTTAAACCATCCTTCTATTTCACCATCAATAGATATTCCATTATCATCATATAAAACTATCAATTTACCTAAGCCCATGGTACCGGCTAAAGAACAAACTTCATGTGAAATGCCTTCCATGAGGCATCCATCACCAACAAATACATAAGTATGATGATCAACAATGTCATGTCCTGGCCGGTTAAATTCGTTAGCTAATGTTTTCTCAGCAATTGCCATGCCCACAGCATTTGCCAGGCCCTGGCCAAGAGGCCCGGTAGTTGTCTCTACACCATCAGTATAACCATACTCAGGATGCCCGGGAGTTTTAGATCCAAATTGTCTAAAATTTTTAAGGTCATCAATTGTCACATTATAACCAGTTAAATGTAACAAAGAGTATAGAAGCATTGAGCCATGCCCATTACTTAATATAAATCTATCCCGATTAACAAATTTTGGGTTACTTGGATTGTGTTTTAAGTGCTTTGACCAAAGAATACTGCCAATTTCGGCCATACCCATTGGCATACCAGGGTGCCCTGATTTGGCTTTTTCAACTGCATCAGCAGATAAAATACGAATGGCATTAGCTATACTACAACTAGACATAAAGAAACTTTCTGGATAATGAAATTAATAGTAAGTATTCTAACATATCCAGATATTATATTGGTATAAAAGGAAAACTATGTAGTCAAGTAATTTATTGGGATAATAATTTTTTTAGAGATTTACCTGTATAAATATCTTTATACTATGTAACAGATTATCTGAGTATGATTATACTCATTTTAGAATATTCTAACAGAATTTATAAACTGATATACTAAAACAATCTGGATTCTAGGATTCTGCCGTATACCAGGGCTTTACAAGCAATGAAAAATAATAAATTTTATATATAAATTCTGGGCAGGCGCACATTAAACCTACAAAGAATTTCATATACTATAGTTTGGCATTTCATGGCAACGCTTTCAAGAGTAATCTCATTTGATCCTTGTTTGCCAATCAAAACTACTTCATCATCTATATATGCTATACCATTTGGGCCAATATCAACCATAAACATATCCATGCATATTGCGCCGGATACTGTATATTTATGCCCACTAATTAGCACTTCTCCACAGTTAGACAATATCCGCGGATAGCCGTCTCCATAACCAAGCGGTATTGTTACAATCCTGGTTTGTGTACCTGTAATATATATTTGATTATAACTAATACCAGAGTTTTTAGCCACCACCTTGAAATATACTACTTTAGATTTAAGGCTAAAACATGGCTGTATCCTATTTAATATGGAATTGACTGGAAAATCTCCGGGATGATAGCCATAACTAGAAATTCCTGGACGCACCATATCCAAGTAGGAGTCCGGATAATAATACACTCCTCCTGAATTAGCCAGATGGCAAATAGTATCTGGTTTTAATTGTTTTACCCAGGTGACAATTTTACCAAAGCTCTTTATTTGTTCATGGGTAAAAGCATCATTAGGTTTATCGCTGCTGGCTAAATGTGAATATACTCCAGTTAATTCCATATAACCTGAATTATAAATAAAATCTATTAATGCAGACGCATGTTCGGGTCTGATCCCAACCCGGTTCATTCCCGTATCTACTTTAACATGTACCTTGCAATTTAGCTTTAACTTCTGGCATAAGTCAAGTACAAGTTTTGCCTTCATATTAGATGAAATTGTGATATCAAGATTATGAATAATTAAATCATAAATTTGTTCCTTACTAAATGCTCCAAATACTAAAATTGGCTTCTTAATTCCATTTTGCCTAAGAATAATACCTTCATTAAGGCATGCTACTGCTAAATAGTCCACATGTTCTTCTGCAATTTGTGCCATCTTTATTAACCCATGCCCATAGGCATTAGCTTTAACGGGTAAGCAAAATTTTATTTTTTGCCCACCCGTTTGATTACAGTTAATAAAGCCAGATATAACCTGGAGATTTTGAATAAAGTTCGATTTATTTATTACAATACTGGCATTATGCATGCAAAGCCTTAAGACGCTCGAGTGTAAGTTTCTTGCCTAATAAAAAAATTATAGCATCAAAAGATGGAGTCTGGGTTGTACCGCAAAGTTTTAATCTAAGCGGCATACCAAGGCCTGGCATTTTTATTTCATATTTAACACAAAAATCTTTAATTAATTGCTTAAGCCCATCCATTGTCCAGTTATCCAAGCTCTCTAATTCATTAGCAAAATTAGTTAATAGATTTATAGCCTCAGGTGTTAAATGTTTATCTATGTCTTCCTGATTAGGTGTTAGAGGCTGATAAAAATAAGCAATATTATCTGCTAATGAATTTAAATTATCAGTGCGTGGTTTTACTAATTCAATAATTGCCGGTAAATCTAGCTTATCATTCAAGATAACTTGCTTACTTTTTAAAATATCTATCACCAGGGCAGCTAATTTTTGATTATCAGCATGTTTAATATGTTCAGCATTTACCCAATATAATTTTTTTATATCAAAACGTGCCGGCGACACAGAAATATTGTTTAAATCAAACCATTGTATAAACTGATTTATATCAAAAATTTCATCATCACCATGCCCCCAGCAAAGCCTTGCTAGATAATTAAGCAGCGCTTCTGGTAATATTCCCATATCTTTATACTGCATAACACTGACAGCATCATGCCTTTTTGACATTTTTTGTCCGTCTTCACGCAAAATCATTGGTGCATGAGCATAAAATGGGATTTCAGCCCCAAGTGCGTCTAAAATATTTATTTGCCTGGGGGTATTATTAATATGATCATCCCCTCTAACTACATGGGTAATTTGCATATCAAGGTCATCAACAACTACACAAAAATTATAGGTAGGCGTTCCATCACTCCTGGCAATAATCAAATCATCAAGTTCTACATTAGCAATCTCAATCCTGCCTTTAATTAAATCATTCCAAATCACACTTCCAGATTCTGGATTTTTAAACCGAACTACTGGTTTAACATCTTCCCGGATATCTGGACTATGTAAGCAACGTCTGTCATATTTGGCTTTTAATCCTTTAGATTTTTGTTCTTCACGCATTTTATCCAGTTCTTCCTTGGAGCAGTAACAATGATATGCCTGACCCTTAGCTATTAGCTGTTCTATAACTTCTTTATATCGCTCCATTCGTTTAGTCTGATAAAACGGGCCTTCATCATAATTCAAGTTTAACCAATCCATGGCGTGGATAATACTATCAACAGACTCTTTAGTCGAGCGCTCTATATCAGTATCTTCAATACGTAAAATAAACTGGCCGTTTTGTCTTTTAGCATAAGCATAAGAAAACAGAGCTGTTCTGGCTCCACCAATATGTAAAAATCCGGTTGGAGAAGGAGCAAATCTGGTTCTAATCATATAACTGGTCTTTCATTAAGTATTTGGTCCCTAAGTTCACGTTTTAAAATTTTACCTGTAGCATTGCGTGGTAATTTCTGGACAAACAGCACTCGTCTTGGTTGCTTA
>JAJFBO010000076.1 GCA_020697025.1 Burkholderiales bacterium | reverse complement strand
ATAAATTATCTGTATTTGTATCTGGTAATCTGGTTATCAATAAATAACATTCTTGTTTTTGCTTATCAAAAGCAAAAACCTGGTTGTATAATCCAAGCCAGTACTCCGGTAGTGAAATTTCAGCTTCTTCGAAGGCCTTATTATGCTTATGTGTTACACAAGCATTAACTAAACCAGATTCTAACTGCTTCGCATATTCATAACTGATATATCCAATCAAACCGCCAGTAAAAGGAAGTAATTTAACTGTTGTTGTGTTGTTGTCCAAGTTAATATAAGTATGTTCATCAGGAAAGCTGGATAACTGGGAATGATAGATTAAGCTCTTTTTTAACTCTTCAAATTGTTGTAGCTGCTGCTGTAGAGAAAAACCTGGTTTTGGAGTATAGGTAAGTACTGGATCTACACCAATAAAACTATACCGTCCATAATGATTATGCTCTAACTTACTATCCAAAAAAACCGTAGCATAACGTGTAGCTACGGTATTAAAAACTTTATGTGGATCAATATAAGGCAAAATTTTATATATTAATGACATTTATGGTTTAAGGAGAAACTAATTTGATTTTAAAGTCTAATTTCTTCCATTCACCAATTTCTTCATTTAATGAATGGCGGGTGAGTGGATTTTGCTTAAGCCATTTACCATCGATTATTAAGTTAAACCCTTCTTTTGTTGGATTATCGACTTTTATAATATGATCTTTTAGAATGTCCTTACGATTTCGGTTAAAAATAACTGATAGTCTAAAACAAAGTATCATCATTAATAACTTTGATTTAACCCGCCGCTTATTTTTTAGTCCATCAATTGCTTTAGTCAAGCCCCCACGATGAGCACGTACCAAATCAGCTAATAAGGTCTGTTCCGGCCTGGAAAACCCTGCTAATTCAGCATTCGCCAAAATATAAGCACCATGTTTGTGATAATCATTATGTGATATAACTAAGCCAGTTTCATATACTTGTGCCGCCCATTGCAATAATTTAGTCTGCTCAGGATCCTGCTTTGTTTTATCTACTATCTGGTGATATAGCTCTAATACGACTCTGGCTACACGGTCCCCCTGCACAACATCCAGCGTAGAACGTTTTTTTAACCGGCCTATCGTACTTTCACGTAAATCACAATTAGTCTTACGGCCTAATAAATCATACATTACGCCTTCACGTAATGAACCATCAGCAATAGTCATAGTCTGAATGCTTAATTCTTCCATAAGCCCGGTCATAATAGCCAGACCGCCTGCAATTACCGGAGCACGATCATCTTTTAAACCAACTATAGGTAAATTATTAATATTTTTATGCCTGATTAAGAGCTTTCTTAACTTATATAATCCATCTAACGAAATTTGATCTGAAAATCCATTTTCGATGCATAAATCATATAAGGCACGAGCAGTACCTGAGGTGCCAACTACAGTACTCCAATCATGACTAGCAAATAAATACCCCATAGCCTGCACTCTACTGCGTGCTGCAAAAATTGCATTGGCAAAATTAGATTCATTTAATTCACCACCAGCAAAATAACGATTACTAAATGATACACAACCCATGGTCACGCTTTCCATGATTTCTGGTTCATAACCAACACCGGTTACAAATTCGGTTGAGCCACCGCCAATATCAATTACCAAACGTTTATCCATGGTAAAGGACATTGAATGCATAGCACCAATATATATCAGCCGCGCTTCTTCGGTACCTGAAATTACTTCTATATCAAAGCCCAAAGTTTTATTGGCTATAACAATAAAGTCCTCAGCATTTTTTGCAACGCGAAGAGCACTAGTGCCAACAACCCGTACCTGATTTTTTTCAAAGCCCGCCAAACGTTCACTAAACCTGGCTAATACTGCTAAAGCAGCAGCCTGCTTTTCCGGACTTAATTTTTCATTTTCATCAAGGCCGCCAGTGAGTCTGACTATTTCTTTTATTTGATCAATTGGATGGAGCGAACCATCCTCCCTAATTTGGGCAATTAAAAGTCGAAAGCTGTTAGACCCTAAATCTACTGTTGCTAATAATCCATCAGCGTAAGACATCTATACTTCCATCGCTTTTGGCTAAAATCAATTCATCAGATCCCCGTTTGGCAAATAACCCGTTTGTTACTATACCAACAATATTATTTAGTTTTTCTTCTAAAGCAATTGGTTCTAATATATCCAAATTATATATATCCAAAATGTAGTTGCCATTATCAGTTGTTACTCCTTCACGCCAGTTAGGGGCACCTCCTAATTTTACAATTTGACGGGCTACATAACTTCTGGCCATAGGAATAACTTCCACAGGTAGTGGAAATGTACCTAGCTTCATTATATATTTTGATTCATCAGCAATACATATAAATTTGCGTGAACAAGCAGCAACTATTTTTTCCTGTGTTAAAGCTCCACCTCCGCCCTTTATCATTTCTAAAGAATGATTTATCTCATCTGCACCATCAATATAAAGTTCTAGTGGTCCGGCGCTATTTAAATCAAGTACATTGATGCCATTTAGTTTAAGCAAATTAGTTGTTTTTACTGAACTAGATACCACTCCACGAATTCTATGCTTAATCCCGGCTAGTTTTTCTATAAAATAATTTACTGTAGAACCAGTTCCAACACCAATTACCATATCATCTTCAACATATCTTATTGCATACTCACCAGCTAATTTTTTTTGTGCGTTTTGATCCAGCATATTATATTTACCTATTTATAAATTTATTAATTGATTTGATAACTCCATCCTTATCCAGCCCACAACCTTTTAATATTGCTTTTGGATCACCATGTGCAGGAAATTCATCGCCTATTCCCAGGTGTAAAGTGGGTAAATAAAAACCACTCTCTGCCATTGCTTCGCTACACGCACTCCCGGCACCACCAGCAATAACATTTTCTTCTATAGTTACAATATATTCATGACTCTCACACATTTGCCTTATTAATGCAATATCCAATGGTTTAACAAAGCGCATATTACATAAACTAGCATTTATTTCCAAAGCTACAATTTGCGCTACGTCTAACATTGAACCAAAAGCCAAAATTGCTACTTTTTGCCCGGAACATATCAGTTTACCCTGGCCTAAGGTCAATAGTTTTGGTGTTTCTATAATTTTAACCCCAGATCCAGAGCCCCTGGGATAACGAACAGCACATGGCATATTAATCCTATAAGCTGTCCACAGCATTTGATAGCACTCGTTTTCATTACTAGGCGCCATAATTATCATATTTGGAATACAACGTAAAAAAGATAAATCAAACGCGCCAATATGGGTAGGACCATCTGCACCTACTACACCTGAGCGATCAATAGCAAACATGACTGGCAGGTTTTGTAGTGCAATATCATGAATTAATTGATCATATCCTCTTTGTAAAAATGTAGAATAGATAGCAACAATTGCCTTTACCCCTTGTGTAGCAACTCCTGCTGCAAAAGTCAATGCATGCTGTTCGGCAATTCCTACATCAAAATATTTTTCTGGATAAAGATTTGCAAATTCAACCATGCCCGAACCTTCACGCATTGCAGGAGTAATCGCTAAAAAATTCGTTTCAGTCTTTGCCATATCACACAACCATTTACTAAATACCTGGGTATAAGTCAACGCAGAATTAATTTTATTACCAGTCATGCCAATGGAAGGATTAAATTTTGTAACTCCATGATAGCCAATAGGATTATGTTCAGCCAGTTTATAACCCTGGCCTTTTTTGGTAACTACATGTAAAAATTGTGGGCCAGATAATTGCTTTATTCGCTTTAAATGTGACACTAATTCATCTATATCATGTCCATCAATCGGACCAATATAATTAAAACCAAGTTCTTCAAACATAGTGCTTGGCATTACCATGCCTTTCATATGTTCTTCAACTTTATGTGCAATTTTTTGCATAGTTGGCACTAAACTTAAAGCCTTATTTGCAGTTTGTTTAACCGTATTGTAAAACCGGCTAGCTAAAATAGTCGATAAATATTGGCTAATTGCACCAACACTTTCTGAAATTGACATTTCATTATCGTTTAAAACAACTAATAAATCACTCTTTAGCCAACCTGCATTATTTAATCCTTCAAAAGCCAACCCTGCAGTCATTGACCCATCACCTATTACAGCAATAGCCTTATTATCTTTACCCAAAGCTTTACTAGCAACAGCCATTCCCAGGGCTGCTGAGATCGAAGTTGAGGAATGGCCTACTCCAAACGTATCATATTCACTCTCTTCCCGTTTGGGAAAACCCGCGATCCCACCCAGTTGACGAAGGCTGCCCATCTGGTCGCGCCTTCCAGTTAGAATTTTATGCGGATATGATTGATGGCCCACGTCCCAAACCAGTAAATCATGCGGCGTGTTATACACATAATGGAGTGCAATACTTAGTTCAACTGCGCCCAGATTAGATGCCAGATGTCCCCCGGTATTACTGACTGTATCTAAAATAAATTCACGTAATTCTTTGGACAAAATGTAGAGCTGATCTTGGCTTAATTCTCGTAAGTCTGATGGGTTATTTATTCGTTCAAGTAAAGAAAATGTATTCATTAACTAAATTTCTTTTAACATATACCTAATGGTTTCTTTTATACACAATAGTTGCTATTTCTTGGAGCATGGCACTATTTTTTAGTCTGGATAAATCAGTTATAATCTCTCTATATAATTCATCAGCAATCCCCCTGGCCTCTTCAAGACCCAATAAACTTACATAGGTTGCCTTATCATTTATAATATCTTTATTTGCTGTTTTGCCTAATGTATGAGAACTCTGCGTTACATCTAAAATATCATCCATAATTTGAAATAATAATCCCAAACTATCTGCAATCTGACTTAAAGTATTATATTTATCTAATGAAAAAGCACTACCACATAAGTAACCAGACAAAATCGCAGCACGAATTAAAGCTCCTGTTTTCTGCGCATGCATATTTTGTAATATTGTCAAAGTCAATTCTTGTCCGGTTGAATATAAATCAATTAATTGTCCGCCAACCATTCCACTTATTCCGCTGGCTTTGCTAACTAGATTAATAATCTTTAATTTGCTTTCTTGCGGAAGGTTTAATGTAGGTGCACTTAGCACTTCAAAGGCCAGAGATTGCAAAGCATCTCCTACCAAAATGGCAGTTGCTTCATCATATTTTTTGTGACAGGTTGCAAGTCCACGACGTAAATCATCATTATCCATTGCAGGTAAATCATCATGTACCAGTGAATAACAATGGATTAGCTCTAAAGCACAACCAATATCTAAAACTGCATCAAAATCAGCAGCATTTATCCGGCCGCTGGCGATAGATAATAACGGCCTGATTCGTTTTCCACCACCAAGAACCGAGTAACGAATGGGTTCAATTAAACCAGCATTACCATTTTCAAGCCTTAGTATATTGTTTAAACGATCATTAATTATACCAAGATAATCATATTTTTCTAGCATATTAGACAATAGTAAAATCTTTTAAACTATGTGTATCTGTATCCAAAATTTTTACTTTTTGTTCTACCTCAGTTAATTTTTCCTGACAAAATTTAACCAATGCCATACCATGCTGATATTTTTCTAGGGCAGCTTCAAGCTTAACTTCATTGTTTTCAATTTGCAAAACTATTTGTTCCAGTTCGGCTATTGCTTGTTCAAAATCTGCAGGGGTTTTACCTTTTGTCGCCATTATAAACTATTCCTTATTATATTTCATATCTAAATTAACGTACCAGAAGGAGCTTCTTTATATATATACCTAAAATGATGGATACAATAAAAGTGGTTATGCTAATTATAAAATAACTTATAAATGAATGAAGATATATTAATTGCATAGCGGGAATTGTTGTATGTTCCACATCAACTATATGAGACTGATAGGCTAAAAGGCCTGCCAATTTACCCCCAAACCCTATAGATAGCAAAGATATTCCCATCATTGCTGAGCTATAACGCTT
>JAJFBO010000075.1 GCA_020697025.1 Burkholderiales bacterium | reverse complement strand
ATTCTCCCAAAAACACTAAATTTTGATTGTGATATTGGCAAATACCCTATATAGGATAAATCAAGAGAAGTAGTATTAGTTGACATGCTGCCACTACCTGTTGGATAACTTGAACCTGAATTAAAATAATAACTGGTTCCTAATTCAAAGCCATTGTATTTATTAGCGTTATAGCCCAAGTTTAATCTACCTAAAAAAGTTAGCTCGGGGTTATAGAGCTGCACGCCATTAGTTGCCACATTAAAACTATTTGCCTGATAGTTAATTATCTGGTTTGCGGCACCTAATTCCAGCCCTAGATATGGCCCATCTGAAACTGTAGCATGCGAATATGAAGTTAAACAAAATATCAGGGCAATACCAAAATTTAATTTATTATTCATTGTTTTATCCATTAATTGAATTGATGACAGGAGTTTGGTATACACTAAAATCATCTGTAGGAACACTATTGCCATCTGTGGTTAACATATATGATTCAGGGTCTTTATATAACCACTGATCTGTATATAATTTATGTTTTTCATCATAACCGGTAATTTGTCTAACCGCGGTAACTTTTCTTTTAATTGTATTTTCCCAAATCCCATTTACCTCTTTTAAAATCGTTACTTTTTGAATAGACACAATGCCGTTAATCGCACTGGCAATTTGTCCTTTCGATACATTTTGTGCTTCACTATTCTCCAGCATACATTGCTCAAACCTATAAATAGCTTCCGCCGCGCCATCAGCATGAATTGAGGCCATTCCTCCAGGGGTACCTGACATAAGCGCTTTAAGAAGCGTATAGGCTTCCTTGCCGCGAATTTCGCCTACCCAAATTCTATTTAATCGCATCCGCCATGCTGTACGGAGTAACCTTGGAATATCCACTTCCATTGTTTGTGAAATAGCAATTGAATTATCGACTGTCCACCACTGTAATTCTGGAGTATCTTCAATGATACCGACCCTATCAGTCGGGGTTAATAAAGATACTTCATGTAATAACGAATTAAGCAAGGTTGTTTTACCAGACCCCATCCCGCCAGCTACTAAAACATTAAAGCGCCGCTCTACCCAACGCCTGAGAATATCTGCAACACTCTCTGGCATTACTCCCTGATTTACATATTCATCAAGCGAGATTACTTTACTTGAATGTTTTCGAATCGTAAATAAGGGAAACTTTGATGCTGGAGGTGAAATCGAAGTAAATCTATGTCCGTAATAAGGGATTTGACATTCAACAATTGGCTCTTTTTTATGAGCAAATAATTCATTAGCTGAAGCAAGTATTCCAATTATCTGTTCTGCCCGGGTATATTCAAGTTTTTTAAATTGTTTGGCTATTAAATACTTAGGGCGTTCAAATTCAATTGTCGCCGATTCATTAATTTCGATTAGATACAATTCAAATACTATATTAAGTTTCTTTAGCTGGTTATTAATTTCTTCTATTATTTCATTAATGGTGAAATTTGGGTTAATCGGCTGTTTATAATAAAAATATCCATTTTGAATATTATTAGCTAGTTCATTTAACTTATAATGCTCTTCCTGCTCCAGATAAACTTCATTATCTGTATTTACATGTAACGTATAGCATAATGCCATCTTTAATATTTTAAAAATATGATGGTCTTTTGGCAGCACATGATAATTAAGTATCTTATTTCCATTATCTGTTGCTTTTATAACGACCAAATCACCTAATTTGGGAATAGGATAATTATCCATATTATGTATTGTATTCGTAGTAATGCGTTTCATGCCAACTCCGTCTTCCTCATACCAGAGATGTCCTTCATAAGTACCGTTTTGGGCTAAATATGCATTTAACATAACCTCATACACTAATGGACGTTTTAATACTTCCATGACCTCTTTTAAATCAGTTTCTAAAAACGTTACTATGTCGGAAACTGGCACTTCTTTAGACATGCTTTATACTTTCTAATTTTATAGTTTTATTCTTTATGCGGATCTATATTTAAAGGTGCCCCGCCAGCGGACTGGCCGCCTGAAGATTTAGCATTTGATGTAAAATCTTTTCCATGTTCTTTAGCTTTTGAAAATCCCTCACTTACCGATTTTTTAGCTGCTGTTACTCCGCCTTTTATAGAGCCCTCTACAGCACCTTTTGCTGCGTCTTGCCCCGAAGCACGAATCATTTGTTTCCATTTATCATCACTTGATCCATTATTCGGGTTACTCCTTACACCATCACGCATGGCCTGGAACCCGGCAGATTTGGCAGCAGCACCTGCACCCTCTACCCCCTTGGCAATCTTCAATGCGCCACCTAAAGCACCTGCTACAGGAGCTGCCAGCATCCGCCCGCCAGACATAGCCATGGAAGCTGCATTAATTGCTTCCCCAAGTCCTGCATTTACTGATCCGTTGAGCATAGCCCCTGCTTTTGATGGTAAAGTTAGCATTAAAATCATATTAAAACCAAATACGCCTAACATTGAGATTGTATTTGTTAAAAAATCTTTAATGGATTCTCCAACTTTTAGTATGTTCAGGCTTATTTCTGGTATAGGAGTTATCCAGGAATGATCATGCATTTGTGCTGAAATAAGCCCTAATAATAATGATGTACAAAAAAGCCTTACTGCAACTCCACTTACATAGGAAAGATATTTCTGCCAGTAATTTAAAGTCCATGAGCTGCCTGCAAATCCAGCAAGAATAATTCCGCCAAAAATTACAAAATATGCCTCAACCATTACTAGCATTGTCGAAAAGACTATAACCAAAATACAAATGATGATTACTCCGGATAAGCCTAGTAAAAACATTCCAATTGCAGTATCTACTAAGCTTGTTGCTCCAGCTGCAATGGTTATTCCATAAAGTGTTGGGGAATAAACATCCCAAATTTGCTTAAATAGCCCTGATGGAGAAAAATTTATCGGAGTGCCTGTGCCTTCAAAACTCAACCCACCGCATAAGGCACCTAGTTTAGCCATCCAGCTAATAATTGCTGTATAAAAATTTAGATCCAGTACGAATACCGCCAAAAATGATGCAACAAAAACCCTGACTATTAAAAATACCCATAATTTTTGTAATTCATTTGGCAAAAGTCTTTTAATAGTCAGTTGATACATAAATTCCAGCGAAGCTATAAACCAGAAGACGTATCTGGCAACTGGTAAAAGTACATTAGACCATTTCCCGGTAGCAGTCGCATAGCTAAGCATCACACTATCGAATGCATTATTGGCATGGGCCCAGCTAATACAGCCAAGTGACAAAATAAGAACTAACTTTATCTGTTGTATTTTCATAATCCGGTATGCCTAAATGCATCTGCAATTGTTTGTGCGTTGTCATTTTTAACTTTTTCAATTGCCATTTCACGTTGAATTGCTTGAGTTTGCATTAACTGCATCTGAACTAAAATACTATTTGTAGTAGCCTGGGCAGAAATAGTTGCCTGCTGCAAAGACATCATAGCCGCTTTTGGGTTAATTGTCATTAAATTCATAATATCCAATAATGAACTTGCAGCGCTTTGTACTCCAGTTAAATTTTTATACGCAGTAGAAAACTGTTTGCATAAATCATCGTTTATACTGTTAGCATATGCCTGTAATTGAGCCTGAGTTTGTCTTATGCATGTGCTACATAAAGCTGATGTTGCAAGATTTTGTAACCCCTTCAAATTTTGCAGTTGCTGAGTCACTTCCATGGTTTTAGTTATATTATTGAATGTTGTTGTAACTGATGTGGCATAATTAGCCATAGCAAAAGTATTTGCTGTATCTAATGAGGTGTCAACCGGCACAATAGCCATTACATTATAAATAAATGTGAAAAAAATAATTCCAATCCTGATTTTTAGCATAACTAATCCTTTTTTAAAAGTGTCGCCGGACAATATGGTTGTGTTAGAGCAATATTGAATACAAAATGAGTTGGTTCATACTTACATACATCATAAGGACTCCATATGTATGGAGACAGAGTTGTTGTCGGCACTAAGGGAAATGGGGCATTTAGCGCTTGTAATGAAACTACATAAGCTCCATATAGTGCTACGCAGGCTGCCACTTGTACTGGCGTAGTCGGAGAAGTTAGAATACATGTTGTATAGACCACGCTCCCCTTAACTCTTGAAATGTTTAGTAATACCTCATCCATTATTGGTGAGGCAGTAGCACTGCTGGCTGCACCAGAAAATAAAATTATACTTTTAATGAGTATGCGGTAAGGCATATATAAACTCCTATGTGATTGTTAAAGAACAAATCTATATGGTTATAAAATTATGTTATCATTGATTTCACGGCATTACTGTTAATATTAAAAATAGATTCCGCTAAAACTATCGACAAATATATTCATTATTGTGCTACCTACAAGGTTATAGTTTATACTTCCATTTATATTATAATAGTCAAATCCAGTCATAAGGTTTCCTTGCATACCTACACTACCGGCATATTGGCCCTCAATTAAAGCACATGCTGCTCCTGAACAAGATCCAACAACTGTATTTACAATTCCAGCTGTTGAAAATGATGCAGTAGTTAATCCTGAATTGCTTGAAATACCGTTATACACATAGTTATATGTTCCATTAGGCGTAAATGCTGCTTGTGGAAAAGCTATTTCATTAGTAATGCTTGTATCTACAGTAGAACTTGGGTTATATTCACTAACCATAATGCCAGTAACACTATTAGCAGTAATTGGCATAACATACCATGTACCAGAATTTGAATTACCTTGCACTCCGCAAGTAAATGAACTAAGATAGGGGTTTTGCGTACCCGAAATCTTTTGCAATACTTGGTTTTGGCATAAATTAGTTGGTACCCCAGCAACGCTATATTCAGTGATACTAATTTGATTATTACTCACAACAACTGTACATGCGCTTATATTATTTTGATCACATACAGTATTATAAGTACCATCTGGGATAGTGGTATCAGTCAAAGATTCAATGGCAAAGTCTGCAAAAGATGCATTTATACCTTCTTTTACAGATATACCCATTTGATTATTTTTTAAAATAAGTGTACCTGTGAAACCCCCTGTCGTACTATCGCCAAATGAATAAGTATTTAGACCAGTAATAGTTAAAGGTACATTATCAAGTATATTACCTGTAGAAGTAGTAATACTTAATGCTAAAGACTCTACACCATTCTGGCTTTCTGTGATGATCTGGTAGTATGAATTGGGAGATGCCGAATAATAATTGGTAGTACTATTATTTGTATTACCATCACCACAGGAAATAAGCAAAATACTTATTAAAAAAATAACTAATAATCTCATGTGTTTTCTTTCTTTAATTTTTGTTATATAATGGCATATTGGAGCAAGTAGCCGATATAATTATTGGCTTGCCTGATTCTATGACTGCAGCGATGCCCCTGTAACTGTCAAAAGGAGAATCAAAGTCTGTACGTTCACAGGCGCAACCGTTTGAATAATCTATATTAACCCCGCCCCCGCCTCTATGTTTACCCAGTAGTTGCCATTTATTATATAAAATTTGACTCAAATCTCCACAAACCTGATCACAAGATGCTGGATCAAGAGTGGAATTAACTGTATAGCCAACTGCTGTAGAATAATTTCCCATGCTTTCTGAAATCGGGGTGTAACCAGGGTTGGCATTTTCACTAGTAATTTCCCCTACTTGATTACCCCTAATTGTGCTCAAATCTATACTTGCTAATTCCCCTTTTACATAGTATTCCCACCAAATTAAATTAGCTACAATTGGTGGGTTACAGCCACTTTTTGGACAATTAAAGTTTGGAAATATTGATTGTCCACCGTTCCTCATCTTTAACCATACTGTAATCGTATCAGTTGGTGTAGCTACACCCTTATTCACAAATACATAAATTTCTCCGCCACCTGGGATACCAGTTTTAATATCAACTGCAAATGGTACTGATTTAGTACAAATAAATCGTCTTTCACTATTTTGTATACCTATAGTTTTATTTTGAAAAATAATTTCCACACAATAAGTCACTTTTTGTACAAATTAGTGTGCTTCTAGCTAATATATTATTGGTAACACCAGGAATTTCCTTGTCTGCAACCGTTTTACCTTCTTCTTGAGCATTACATGGTGTTCCTGCTGGATAAGCCAGATTAGGTTGAAGTGTGTCGAGAGTTAATCTATCAGACATAGTATTTGTTAAACCAACACTAGCTGTTCCGGGTGAACCGCTTCCAGTGTCTGTAACTCCTAATTTAATTGGATTTTCCGGGTAGGTTTTATCTAAAATAATTCCATTACTTTGTGAAAAATAAATATTAGATTTTGCTGTATTGGCATTTTTTAAGCGACCAGGCAAAGATAGTTGTCCAGAAGTATTGTCTATACCACGTAAGATTGAATACACAGGCTGTAAATTTTGGTTCCACTCTGGCAAAAGATCCAGATTTATAGCTAAGCTATTATTAGCTAAAGATCCTCCACAAAGACTGACTCCACTTAAAAATACTGAACCATTATTTATGTACCATCCAGAATTCCCCTGTATCTTTCCATTTAATAGAATCCCGCCTTTACTACCAAGCCAAATAGAAGCATTTCGCACAATATTAGCAGCTAATGCTGACTGATGAGTTGAAACACCAGTATAATACATTAAAGCTTCCATTTCACCAGTATCAGAGTTTTTTACAACCGTTACACAAGGTGTCTGCTGATACATATTAGCTTTAGATAAATCACTTGGCCAGACATGCTGTAAATCTAATGCTTGTGGGGAAAAGGTTACAGGTCCGGCCTGGATCCGCTCTACTAATGTATCATAATTACTTTTGAGGTATTTAGCATAGGTTGCTGCAAAAGCCTCTGTTTGCGCGCTCAGGATTTTTGCGTCTTTATTAGCGGCATTATGTGAGGTAAAGAATATAATACTCATAGTAACAGCAGCAAACAAAGCTAAAGTCAACATACTTTCAATAATACCAAATCCACTATTACGATTATGCATTTTATAATCCTGAATATACGATTGATGCAGGAGCAACTAGAAATGGATCACTTGCATCGCCCATACCACCTATAGTATATTGATTTGTAGCACCATTAATCAATGTATAGTCATCTAAATTAATCTCACATTTTCCATTTTCTGTATGCACTTTATAATAAGGTCGTGGAAGTATACTACTAGTAGCACTATAGCTAAAGATCCCATGTAAATCCATTAATAAATATACATTTTGTTGATAGTTTATTGCAACAGTCCCCTCGACTGTTTGGCTAAAATTTAATAATGGTCCGCGGTAAATATATGAAGTATAGTCCGGACCACGATCAAAGCAACTAGTCTTACCATTATATACACCGATTACTGTGCCATCAGCATTAACGCCAGAAACCCCAGTAATATTAGTTTTAATAAAAGATTGTGTTTTTGGATCATAAATATCTGACATCACTCCTGTATCCCACCAAAAGCTTCCATCCAATCCTATTACTCCATTAGCAGCTAAATTTAAGGATGAATCAATATCCGGCACACAATGACTTGAGGGACAATTATCATCATACATTACATCCGGGTTATCCGTGTTTACTAAAGCAAATCCTTTTTTATTGGTAAAGCTAGTTACCCAAACATTACTTCCATCAAGTGATGGATACAACATTTCTATATTCCTATAGCTATTGAAAATGTTTATTATAGTAGGCTTAGCTGCTTGTGTTAATATATTAGCCACATTATCGTAATTAAGTGCATATTTATTACAAGTGCCAGTCGTACAACTCCAATACCAATTTCCATCTTGGCTAATTACTCCACCAAAAGGATTAAATGGCAACAAATTGCTTGTTCCATTAATTGGCAAAGCTTTATAAGTAATAAATTGTTCAGAAAAACCAGGCTTTGTCATATTACTACAGTCATAATTAGACGATGCATCACTTCCAGTACACTGTACTACATCAAGGCCAACGGATGCATCATCATGACCACGAATCGTATAAGATACTGGTACAGTGAAAGTATCCTTATTTGAATTATTATTTGACATATTAGCGAAATAAGTATAGTAAGAACATGAAGCACCAGATTCAAGTGTAACTGTTGATGCACCACTTTCTATATAATTAAAGCAATTATCAAAGTTATTATTTTTTACTGCAGCACCATATTGAGCTCCAGAAGGTAAATAATTATATATATAACTTTCAATTGTCATACCCATCTTTTGTGCTTGTGCATATAAATCATATTCTGGAGCGTCAAACCCTAGATAAATCTTAATATTGTTTATATTAGTAAACTTTAATTTATAAACTGCATGGCTGCCAATTTTGCTAATATCCGCATATGGTACCGGATTATCATTTAAATCTAATAGGGCAATCTTTAAGGGTGAAAGTGTCACTGGAGCTGGCGGCGTTGGTATTGGCGCATTTGAGCTTCCACCTCCACCGCCCCCACATGCAGTAAGTCCTAAAAGTGTGATAATAGCTAGTAAAATAATTCTTTTCATCATAACTCCTAAAATAAATTTATAAAATATATTTCCGCTTATATAGGGATAACATAATATACACAATGTATAGTGCTCACTCAACTCAGTTTGGTGGTACAACCATTACTGCTGCTTTACCCGGATCATTAGTACACTGTATACTACTTATTGTATCTTGAGTATTCCCTATTTGCCCGGGGCCTACCCCACAGCCAAAATGACACCATTTGCCATTACAAGTTTGTACCCAGCTAGTACTAGGTATTTTTAATGTTCTATATAAAGGTGCTTGTGTCAT
Source organism: Burkholderiales bacterium (assembly GCA_020697025.1). Lineage (GTDB taxonomy): Bacteria > Pseudomonadota > Gammaproteobacteria > Burkholderiales > UBA11063 > Aquella. The sequence continues at coordinate 2,502 of JAJFBO010000075.1, read as the reverse complement.
AAAAGCTGTATTAAGTTTATCTGAATATTCAAATGGTCCTTGATAAGGATCTGTGGCTGAACAGTCGTAGGGCTGCCAAGCACAGTCATGTGCATGGCATGTACCTTTTCCGGTAATATCTATATGATTAATCGATAATTTTGACGTATCTATAAATGTACCTGCCGGACAACTATAACTTTCAATGTTTGGTTTTATTTGCAATGCTATATTTTGTACCGGCATAGAACAGAGTCCCATAGTTTCACTTCCACATAATGGGCTTTTCATACAAATAAGCTGGCTGATATAAATATCACTTATATCATTAGGGTCATTCGATCTTTGCTGTCTGGCCATAGTTCCGATTTCTTTTTCATTACATGTTGCACCTACCGCAACTGCGATCATTGGCTGAAAAGATGCAGCTGCTAATTCTCCAACAAAAGGACGATTATCAACAGCATGCCCATGTTGAGTCCAAGTATCTTGATCCCCACCACGCTGAAATCCAGTTACTATTGTTGATTTTTGGCTACTTTGATTTATTGGGTCTTGCATAAATTGAATAGCTAATTGCCGATTTCTACACCCCCTAGGATTATCTGGCGAATAATCTTGCATCGTATCAAGTTTATTCGGATCCATTTGGCATGCAGACTCCATCTGAAAAATTATATTACTCCGCTTTCTCGTATTGCTATCTATATAATCCATATTCAAATCAGCATTCATACGGTTATTACTCATGGTATCTTGTGCATCATGCAAGACATCAGAATATTGATGAATAGTATCATCCTTAGGTAAAATGTTATTTAAGGTAAGCATGCTAGTTACATTTACTACATAACTGGGATTAGCAATTTGTGACCCACTACAAGAATAAAAATCACCATGCAGGGAAATGTCTACATTTCCCTGTTTAACAAACTTTTGATTTACTAAGTTATTATCCATTGTCCAGTTCTTTGCTGAACCAATAACTGTACCATTTGTATATAAGCCAAGCATTGCACCTATATTATTTAGGCCATACATCCATTGATTATTATCCATTTTCTTTGAATCATTATTATCACGATAGTAAACTATAGACTGTAATTGACTTTCAGCAAACCAAATTACCATACATGGGTATTGACCTAGTTTATTTTGGTCATATAAATTATTTTTAATAAAACCTTCATCTCGCAGTATTTTAGTTGACACTGTTGCAATATTTCCGACACCGTTATTTTGTAATAGTTGTCTAAGCAAGTTTTGGTGAGTTGTAATATAACGTTTAACCGCCCGTGAATAATTATAGGCCTGATTGGCAACAGTTTCTGCTGGTACACGACGTACTAAGCTATTTCCGAAAGTAATAGCAATTAGAGTTATAGCAGCCATTATAGTTAAGGCCATAAGTAACTCTATTGCTGAGAACCCGCCTTGGAACTTAGCTATAGATTGCCGTTGAAGCTGAAATATCATTTAAAAACCCTATGAAACAATAATTAGTTAAAATTATATTAATTAGACTTGTATCTATCACATGTTATATAAATTTCATTTTTTTCAATACTATCATATGAATCCCTATATAGTAAATATTTATCATGATTATCTTCGACATTAAATCTATGAGTTAAATCGTCAAAGGTATAGTCAATTTTATATGGCTGGTCAAACTCGGTATCTATGACTTCAAGTTCGGGAATATATCTGGCAGTCTTTGAAATTTCTATATACAAACGATTTTGTCCACTTTCCGATTGATAAAATTTGACGGGCCCCCATGGATAATTACCTCCAGAAATTACATATTTCTGGCATTTATTTGTTAGTTGTTGTGTCGCACAACTAATTAAATTAACTGATAAAAAAATTAGTAATACTTTATGTGTTAATTTAAATTTTTCTTTATTCATACTTGGTTCCTTTATTTATTGAGTAAAATTATCTACAACGTAGGTATTAGTTTCGCTACTACATCTTAATTTTAATAAAGCATTAACGTACTCCTCTCTGTCCCCATAAGTACATACTACTTTATACCCCTGACAAAAAGTCATTTTGGTCACACTAACATAACAGTTAGTATTTTCGCCATGTAATTTTTGGGTTAAACTCTGACCAGGAATAATAGGACAATTTACCGATGTATCTATATTGTTAAGAGGCTGAGGATTATCAACTATGGTTCCGGTAGGACAGCTATAACTTGACTTTGGTGACGTAAACTGATACTCAAAGCTTGTCCCTTTAACTGGTAAATAACAATAGCCATTATTAGCACAAAATGTTGGATTATAGGTACATTGCATTTGGCTATTAATCAAATTACTGTTTGCCCCCTGGGCTATCTTTCCTAATTCGAATGAATTGCAATTGATGCCTGGAGTAATTGCATGCGAAATTGGCGAAATATAACCAGCTTGTATCCCCGCATTTCTAACTTCAAGCACACTGCTTTTACTAGAATCGCCAATTGGTGCATTAGCCCCAATTTGTATGTCCGGGCCTGACTCCATTTTAAAA
>JAJFBO010000074.1 GCA_020697025.1 Burkholderiales bacterium | reverse complement strand
TGTTTAGTATTATTTTCAAAAATAAATGGTAAATCAATTGCTATGGTATTTTTAAATAGTGCTGGTAAAAGCGGACGTTTAATTGATGCAATTGCAGTTAAAAATTATATTCAGAAATTAGGCTAATACTTTATTAAGTTTTGTGTTTTAACAAAGTCGATAAAACCGTGAATACCACGATCACACATAGCAAGACCTCTAAAATACATTTAGCAATTGACATCCTGCAAATATTTCGAAGCGAATAAAACTTTTAAGACATTTTAACTAACTTGCTTTAAGCCGCTAAAATAGTATCTATTATTAAACTAAAATTATTTTCCTGGTGTACATCGTATGGAATATTTAATTTTGATATTTGTAATAATTGAGCTATAGAACCAAAAACCACACTATTTTGAAAACCATCTAATATCTCATAATCATTAAAATCATTACCAAAAATAAATATATCATTATGTGTGAAATCTTCTAATAATGGTAAGACTCCCTGGTATTTATTACATTTTGCAGCCATTATATCAAAAAGATTATCATAGCTGTGATACTTGACAACCAAGTTATTGCTTTTAGCATATTCCATAAAATTTTTATACAACTGCATGTTAAATACCAAAATCTTATAAATATCTGTTTCTAACATTTTATCAATATTATTAACCCGATAATCAATAATCTGGCTATCAAGAATCCCAAGTATTGCATCATCCTCCGGCGGTGGATAATAATAATGAGAAACATTATCAATAACAAAGAAACTCTTGTGTTTTAGACACAATTGCATGATTTCTTCAACATAAGCTTTTGGTAAGGGTACGCTACGACGAATATTACCAGCATTATCCTGTGTTAAAGCCCCACTAAAAAAAGTTGCTTTATGATTATGAAACTGCTTAGGCATAACTACTTTGAAATCCCGGTAAGAGCGGCCTGTTGCAAATATAATTTCATGTCCATAATCTATAATTTTTTGCAAAATGTTTTGGTTGGTTGGACTTAACATTTCATTATTAAAGACAATTGTTCCATCTAAATCAAAAATGAAACATTTTCTGGTATCTGGATTAATCGTCAATTTTTGCTTAATTTCTTCTATTTTTATCATTTTACTTTTTATCTAAATTTTTTAAAATTTTTAGCCTATCTAATATTCGTTGCTCCAGGCCTTGATTTGTCGGTTCATAAAACTTTTGCTTATCCATACCCTCTGGCCAATAATTTTCATTTGGCACATAGTGTTCTGGAAAATCATGTGCATATTTATATTCTTTGCCATAGCCAAGCTCTGCCATTAGTTTTGTCGGTGCATTGCGTAAATGTACCGGGACTGATTCTGAAGAACTATTTTTTATAAATTTGCCCACGTTTTTATATGCCAGATAGACACTATTGCTCTTAGGAGTTACTGCCATATAAACAATTGCATTAGCAATTGCCAACTCGCCTTCAGGGCTACCTAAACGTTCATAAGTATGTAGTGCATTTAGCGCAATATTAGCTGCATTAGTATCAGCAAGACCAATATCTTCCCATGCCATTCTAAGCACTCTACGGCCTAAATACAAAGGATCAGCACCTCCATCTATCATGCGCATAAACCAATATAAAGCGGCATCGGGATCTGAACCACGTACCGACTTATGCAATGCAGAAATCTGGTTATAAAACTCTTCACCACCCTTATCAAAACGTTTTAATGAATTAGGCAGTATTTGCTTTAATTCTTCACGACTAACCTGTTTTTTTCCTGAGTTAGCTATACTTTCAACAATATTTAATAAGCGCCTAGCATCACCATCAGCTAAATCTAAAACTAATTCTTTTGCATTATCAGCTAATAAATTATTAGTAGTTACCGCACCTGTCAAATTTGTTATTGAATTTAATGCTGTGTTTAATAATTTTTTTAAGTCAGTTTTAGCTAATGGGTTTAGAACATAGACTTGTAATCTGGATAATAATGCATTATTTAATTCAAAGGAAGGGTTTTCAGTGGTAGCACCAATTAGTATAATTTTGCCTTCTTCCAAATGATGCAAGAATGCATCTTGTTGTGCCTTATTAAATCGATGAATTTCATCAACAAAAATAACTGTTTGCCGATTAAATATACCTAAGTAGTTTTTTGTGGCTAATTCTAATGCTTCTTTAATTTCTTTAATACCGCTAAAAATTGCAGAAAGTTTAATCACTTCGCAATCCCATTTACTAATTAGTATATTGGCAATAGTGGTCTTACCTACTCCTGGCGGTCCCCAAAGAATAATTGACTGGGGCTTATTATTTACTAGTATGCTTAAAGGCTTATCGTCACCAATTAAATGGCTTTGGCCTATTACCTGCTCCAGGTTTTTTGGACGTAATGCTTCGGCTAGCGGTTGATACATAATTTTAGCAATAAATTAAGAAATTAACTATTTAACAAAAATACCAATAATATACAAATTTTGTAAGCAGTATTTAACCTATAATTATAACATAACGTTCAAATTATTATTTACAAGGTTAATGAACTGTTCGTGGATTCAAGAGTGAAAGTAAATCGGTATAAAAGTTAAAGAGTTAAATCAAGTCCGGTATTTCGTTTTGTTTTATTACTAATTGCATAAGCAAGTACTTTGTCTCCTGTAAAAAAGCTAATACTGGTTTTAGCACGGGTAATCCCTGTATAAACCAGCTCTTTCGTTAATATCCTGCCCATGCTTTCTATACCTGAATTGCCACATAAAACAAGGTTGACATGTTCATATTCCGAGCCTTGGGATTTATGGATTGTAATAGCATATGCCACCTGGTATTTAGGTAAAATTTCCGGGACAAACCTACGTCCATTCTCAAATACAACCTGTGGTTTTCCATCATGTATAATACAAATACCAATATCACCATTAAATAATTCTAAAGTATAATCATTATCTAAAATAATTATTGGCCTACCAGTATACCATTCATTATTTAAATCAAATTGCTGTACTTCATTTTCTTTTGCAAACAAATCATATTCTAGCTCTAATAAATTATTAGCTAACATATATTTAACTTTTTTCTCAATTTGTGCATTCAAATTGATCGTACCAAATTGGCCAATATTAGTTAAGCAAAGAACAGCCTGGCGATTAAACTCTGCAAATAATTCGGTGATATTAGTTAAATCAAAATGCAGGATAAATTTAAAATATCGATTTAAAGAATTATCGCCTTTGGCAAATAATTGTTTATCAAATAGATAAGATAATTTTGCAGCATAAATTTTAATATTAGGATAAAGTGTGTTATTTGAAGTAAAATTTCTAACATTTTTTATCATCTGCTCCACTGGCATATATTTATAACTTAGTAATTTGTTAACCTCTGCTAAATTTTCCGCTTGTACAGCATTTGCTAAATTAGATATATCTTGATTGCTTCTATTACTTACTATTAAACTAGTAATGTATCTATTAATTTTTGGAGCATTAACAAGAGCAGCAAATACATATCCCTCTTCAACTGAAGATAATTGATTTTTATCTCCTAATAATATTACATGCCTGACCCGGTTTGCATCAATTGCCTCGAGCAATTTACTAAATAATGGCAGACTTATCATGGAAGATTCATCGATGATTAATACGTCTACATCAAGCAAATTATTTTTATTATATTTAAAATAAATACTATTTGAAAGAAAACCTAATAATTTATGAATTGTTAAAAAATTATTTGAGCTTTCTAGTAATAATAAAACCTGACTAAAATCTAATTCATTAAGCCTTGGGTTAAGAATGCTACCTCTTATAGATTCTTTTACCCGCTTACTTGCTTTGCCGGTCGGAGCACATATTTTAATTTTTAATTTATCCCCATAATTTTGATATAATAACCACAAGAGAATAGCTACCGTTGTAGTCTTACCAGTTCCAGGCCCACCTGTAATAATACTAAATTTTTGCTTTAAGCAGTTACTAATTGCCTGTAGCTGTTCATTATTCGGTAAATGGATTTTAGCAGATAAATGTTTTAATGTTGTTATACCTTGTTCTGAATTCACTTGCTGTGGCTGGGTATTAGTTAATAACTCTATTTTATTTACAATATCTAACTCATATTGCAGATATTTTGTGATATAAACTAATTGTTTATTACCAAAATTTAAGATTGAGATTGGCAATGCTTCTAAATTAATAGGAAAGCTTGAATATTCTGCAGCAAGTTTACTTTTTAGTAATAAATTAAACTGTTCTTCTATAGATAAATTGGGAATATCTTGTAAAATACTACAACTGTGGCCAATATCTAAGTCACTAAATAGTTTACCAATAATTAAGCTTAATACGTCTTTCTCAGTTGAAGTCAGTGCATTATTGGCTAAATTAATTAACTGGTTAATAAATGCAGTTGGTTGTAGCAAGATTATTCCTATTTTTCAAATATATTAAGCCGTTTTTATACTGCCTGATTTGGGCAATTTTTGACAGCTTCTATCTGATATCCAAAAGTTTATCTAAATCGCTTACTAATTTTTGGCATGTATCATCGATAAATACCCCATCCCCCGGTCGGGGGTTCTCGGTATAAATCCCACGCACATAATAATAAACTGAACCGCCAATTAAATCACTGGCATCTTTTATTTTTAATCGCACCTGTAAATAACGTTTTAAGGCTACTAGATACAATAAATATTGTAAATAATAATGGTGCTCCGCCATAGACTCTACAATTAAATTTTTTGAGTCCTTAAGCGCTATAGTTGCACCTGTATAATTCGACAAACTATTAGTTTTATAATCTAAAACCCAATATCTACCCTTATGCATGAAGCAAACGTCCATAAAACCTAGCAAAAATCCAGAGCTTACCCCATTAAGTAATTTAGATGCAATACTAAATGGATGATCCAAGCAAAAATGCTTATTTATTAATTTATGAAAGCCGGGTAGCTTTTTTACTGTTAAATTAAACTCTAACTCATAAATTATAGCTTTAAAATTATTCAAACTTTTACCATCTAAAAGCGGATAATTAAACGCTTCTTCAACCATTGTACTTAATTCTTGCTGATATTCACTATTTTCTACATTATAACGCTGCAGTATAGTGGATAATTGCTGTGGGGTAAATGGATATATCTCACATAACTCATGGAATAATGTGCCAAAAACTGCACCACTCAAATTTTTATCGCTTAAAATTTTATATTTATAATTAATAGTTATTGGTATTTTTTCATTTGTTTTTTCATAATAATCATAACTCTTATCAAATTCTTCCATTTTGGTCAAACCAGAATAACTTTGCCTGTAATAGGCACTATAAATAGTAAAATCTGACCTGATAAGTAATTTGTCACTAATAACAGTATTTACCTCGGTGTCAAGACTTCCAGTATCTGTAGTTAATTTTTGTAAATCGTCTTCGGTTAAATTATCCCGGTTATACACGATAACACCTGGAAATTTTTTTGGATCTTTTATTGCTAATTGTGGCGTATCACTAAAAAATTCCGGATAATTAAATAAGAGATGGCCTCGGTCTTTCGAATTGGATTTTACATAACCAAATAACTCTGTCAACTTATCTGGTTTCTCCCGTACATCATACTTACTTGTTGCTTTGGTAATCGTGTGCTGCTTTAAATAAATATAAATTCGACTTTTTGCTCTGGTTAAAGCGACATAGTTTAAGCGATGAACTTCTTTATTATCTTTCTCAACAATTAAATTAGCAATTTCTGGGTCCACAACTAATTGGGAAAAAGACTTGCCATCCTTACGGTAAGAACTAAAAAATGGCCGCTTATAATTAAAGTCAAACTGTCCATCCAAAGTAATATTATTTTTAAAATATGGGCAAAAAAGAATTTCATACTCCATGCCCTTGGCCTTATGCTGGGTAGTAATAATAATTTGTTCATCATCATTTTCTAAACGAATTAATTCCTCATTATCTGCATCTATATCACTTATGAGATTTTCTGTAGCCATCTGAATACGATCTTTAAACCAAAATAATAATTCTGCCTGGTTATTAATTTTTAGATAACACTTATTAAGTAATTCTGCTAACTGCCACAAATTAGCTAGTTCGCGATTACTCAAGCTTTTTTTATCAAGTACAACATCTTCTAAAACTGCATAA
>JAJFBO010000073.1 GCA_020697025.1 Burkholderiales bacterium | reverse complement strand
TCTTTTCTAAATGCTTAATCTGATATCCAATTTTTGCAATTGCCTCTTCATAATTTGATTTAGCAATATGCGCGTTATTTTGCATAACAAATTTATGTAATTCATTATAAATATTTGATAACTGTACCTGGGAAGTAAGACCTTCATAATCAACTAATGGTACTACAAGCTTTAAGGCCCTGGCTACATATTTTTCGCCCCGGTTAAATGAACTCCATAGGTTGTTTTTATCAAGGATATAAAAAGCAAATGCTTTATTTGTAAATTGACTAATTTCTGGAAGAACCCTGATTTTCGTAATTTCTTCAAAACCAATATCAACTATAAAATCCAGATCAGGATTTATTGCCTTGGCAAATGGAAAGTCTATTTTATGGATATTGGCAAAAAAAGCTTCAACACTGTGCTCCGGATGAATTACTTCTTTATATTCTGGTATTTTAGCTGCAGGCGGAGTATCAGTTGCAAATAGAGATGCTTCATTGTCACGTTTAACATTGCCAGTAAATTCTTTTTTATCAACTTTTTGCATATCAAATAAAGGGTCATTGTATGGCTCCCCATCAGGAATTACCATATCTTTTTGTAAAATAGCATTAGAGATACTTTGCTTATTAGTATCAATACCATCTAATGTAAAACTTTTATTATCTTCAATAATTATGTCATCGGTAGCCTGATTGAAATTATTTTCAACCATCTTTTTAAACTTGGCTTCCTGATATAAATAGTAACCAATAGTCAATAATATTAAAGCAACCACCGTCGCAATTATCAATAGTTGAATAGTGTCCATACTTCTAATCCTTTACTTTAAATACCCTCAACTATTTCTCGAATAAATTGGAATAATTTACGGTAATTATGTTGTTTATTTTGTATAATTTCTTTTCTAACCTGACGGATTAGGCCCCTTAACTGACTAATATCGCCAACTGTATATGTTTCTACAAATGAATTTAATTCTCCATCATTTGCTAGTAACCGTTCCCGCCATTTTTCACATTCGTGTAATTTACGGACTGCTGCCGAATGCTTACCATTTATTTCATCTAATTTTTCCTGAATATTTACCGCATCTGCCTTACGCATTAATTTGCCAATATATTGGCTTTGACGGCGTGTAGCGCCATTAGCCGTTATTTTTTTAGCTTCAAGGACTGCGGTTAATAAACTTTCTGGCAAATTAAATTTGGCTAATTGTGCTTTGCTTAATTCTACTAATGCCATACCCAGGTGCTGTAAATCTTCCATTTGGCGTTTAGCTTTTGTCTTACTTTGTTTAGACTGGTCATCCTGAATCTCTGGCAGCATAGTTATTAGTTCATTATAATTTATTGATGACATGATTTTACTATATTTTGGCCTAATACTTACAAACTAATACTAAATGAGATTTTAAATTCTGGTAAAATACTTATTCAGGAGATAAATACCGGTTATAGTTTCTGGCTGTCATATGGATAAAACATAACCTATAATTAAGAATATACGATAAATACATGGGAATAAATAAATGGCACAGTTAGAATTCACGCATGCTCAGAATGATCTCAAAAGTTTAGCCGATTTGATTTTAAACCGGGCAATACATCTAGGCGCCACCAGCGCCCAACTTGCAATAAATGAAAGCATTGAAACAGGCGTTGAAGTATTAAATGGTGATATTGAAAGTATCGAGACTAGTTATGATAGTAACATCGGGTTATCTGTATATGTTGGACAAAATCAGGGAAATGTAGGTATAAGCCAGGTTCCACCCGCTAATCTTGATATGATTATAAAACAGGCTTTAGATATTGCAAAATATACTCAGGCTGACCTACATAATGGAATTGCTGATAAAGAAGACTTATGTACTGGTTTTACAGATAACCTACAGCTATATAATCCTACATCTATTGATAACTTACAAATTATACAACAAGCACTGGATTTAGAAAATATTGGCTTAAATACTGATAAACATGTTAACGCTTCTGATGGCGCTGCAATTAGTCTTGGTAAATATAATTTTATTATTGCTAACACCAATGGTCTTAATCTTGGTTATATGACGACCCGTTACAGTAAGAGCTTAAGTCTGATTGGCCAGGCAAAAAATGGTATGCAAACCGATTACTGGTATAGTAGTACCCGGGATTATGATGATTTACAAAACAATTTAGATTTGGCTAAATACGCTGTTTCACGGGTTAAACGACGCCTAAATAAAGGTAAAATTAAAAGCGGTAACTACAGTGTAATTTTTGAAGCAAATATTGCCAAATCCTTAATTGGGAATTTTTTAGGTGCAATTAGCGGCGGCAGTTTATACCGTAAACTTTCATTTCTAAATAACAGTTTAAATACACAGGTATTTCCCGACTGGTTAAATATAACTGAAGATCCTTTTATCATAAAAGGTAGTGCAAGCTCTTATTTTGATAATGAAGGTGTGAATGTATACAAACGTGATTTAGTCAAAAGCGGTATTGTAAATGGATATTTGCTATCAAGTTATAGTGCACGCAAGTTGGGTATGAAAACTACTGGAAACTCTGGTGGTAATCATAATATCCAGGTTAATTCTAATATTACCGGCGATATTACTTCTCTTGCTGCTAAAATGGATTGCGGAATGGTTATTATTGAAACTATCGGGCATGGGCTAAATATGGTAACTGGAGATTATTCGGTTGGCGCAAGCGGTCTATGGGTAGAAAAGGGCGAGATTAAATTTTTTGTTGAAGGATTGACAATTGCCGGTAATTTAAAAACTATTTTTAAAAATATCAGGTATATTAGTAATGACTATTTAAAAAGCTCGATACAATGCGGCTCAATGCTAGTAGATAGTATTAACGTTTCAGTATAATAAATAGATTACTATTTTACATAAAAATGTGGAAAAGTACAACTTACGAAAGAAAATTATGAAATTTGAATTTGAGTATGAAGTATATGATTCAATTATTGAACTAGCAGCAGCAGATCAGGAATTAGTAAATAAAGCTTTTAATGCTACCTGGCTTTCTTACTCTCCTTACTCAAAGCTTAAAGTAGGAGCATGCGCTATGACCAATATGGGACACACGATTATTGGCAGCAACCAGGAAAATGGCAGTTATTCAGTTACAATTTGCGCCGAAAGAGTCTTATTATCTACACTATCAACTCAATATCCGGATGAATATATTACTACTTTAGCTATTACTTATCTAGACTTGAATGATAATAGTAACCACCCGATAACTCCTTGCGGTGTATGTCGGCAAGCCATGTTAGAACATGAAATAAAAAATGAATGTAGTATCAGGATTATTTTAGCCAGCCAAAACGGGCAAATTTATATAATAGAAAAAGGGCGGGATTTGCTCCCGCTACCTTTTAGCATATAAACTATTAATTAAAGACTATATTTCCTTCTTTTACTTCAACCAAAATTGTATGTCCTGGTAGATACTTTCCTGCTAAAATATCTTTGGCTAGCGGGTTTTCTAGCTCTTGCTGAATTGCCCGTTTTAACGGCCTGGCGCCATATACCGGATCAAACCCGGCTTTAGCTAAATACTCTAAAGCATCATTACTTATTTGCCAGTTAATATCTAATTTTGCTAAACGTTTACTTAAATTAGTTAATTGGACACTGGCGATTTGCTTAATTTGTTCCTGATCTAAAGCATGAAATACTACAATTTCATCAATCCGATTAACAAACTCTGGTCTAAAGTAGGTTTTAACATCATCCATGACTACTGATTTAAGCTCGCCGTAACTGCTGCCAACCATAGCCTGTATCTGGCTGCTGCCTATGTTAGAAGTCATTACAATCACAGTATTTTTAAAATCTACTGTCCGCCCCTGCCCATCTGTCAACCGACCATCATCTAAAACTTGTAATAAGATATTAAATACATCAGGATGCGCCTTTTCTACTTCATCAAGCAAAATTACACAATAAGGTTTACGCCTGACTTGTTCAGTTAAATATCCACCTTCTTCATAACCAACATATCCCGGAGGTGCGCCAACTAACCTTGAAACGCTATGTTTTTCCATATATTCAGACATATCAATACGAATTAGGTGATCTTCACTATCAAATAAAAATGAAGCTAATGCTTTACATAACTCAGTCTTACCTACGCCTGTTGGGCCTAAAAACAAGAATGAACCATATGGCTTATTCGGGTCAGATAAACCAGAACGCGAGCGCCTGATTGCATCAGATACAGCAGTTACGGCTTCATTTTGGCCGACTACCCGTTTATGCAATGCCCCTTCAATATGCAGAAGCTTTTCCCGCTCTCCTTCAAGCATTTTACTTACTGGAATTCCAGTCGACCGGGATACAACTTCGGCAATTTCCTCAGCTCCAACTTCAGTACGTAATAACTGTAACTTCTTCGTTTCACCTTTTTCTGACTGCTTTAATCTGGCTTCTAATTCTGGCAATTTACCATATTGTAGCTCGGCAGCCTTTTGGAAATCGGCACTACGCTTATAGTTTTCTATTTCAGCTTTTACTTTTTCTAACTCATCACGTATACTTTGTGAGCCTTGTATCATTGCCTTTTCGCTATTCCATATTTCTTCTAAATCAGCATATTCTTTGCTTAATTTACCAATCTCAGACTCAATATTAACCAGGCGCTTTTTACTGGCTTCATCATTCTCCTTTTTTACAGCCTCCCGCTCAATTTTTAACTGGATTAACCTTCGTTCCAATTTATCCATACTTTCTGGCTTTGAATCAATTTCCATTTTTATTTTAGAAGCGGCTTCATCAATCAGATCAATTGCTTTATCCGGCAAAAACCTGTCGGTTATATACCGATGTGATAATTCTGCTGCTGCAACAATTGCCGGATCTGTTATCTCAACCCCATGGTGAATTTCATACTTTTCCTGCAAGCCACGTAAAATAGCAATTGTATCTTCAACATTTGGCTCCTGAACTAAAACCTTTTGAAACCTGCGCTCCAATGCCGGATCTTTTTCCAGATTTTTACGATATTCATCAAGAGTAGTAGCCCCTATGCAATGTAACTCGCCACGTGCCAGCGCAGGTTTTAACATGTTGCCCGCGTCAATAGCACCTTCAGCTTTTCCAGCACCAACTAAAGTATGGATTTCATCAATAAATATCAAGGTGGTGCCTTCATCTTGTGCCAACTCATTTAAAACAGCTTTTAGGCGTTCTTCAAATTCACCCCTGTATTTAGCTCCAGCTAATAATGATGCTAAATCTAAAACTAATAACCGCTTATTTTTTAATCCTTCAGGAACTTCACCGTTAATGATGCGTTGCGCCAGACCTTCAACAATAGCCGTTTTACCTACACCAGGCTCGCCTATTAAAACCGGATTATTTTTAGTCCGGCGTTGTAAAACCTGGATAGTCCGGCGTATTTCGTCATCCCGTCCAATTACTGGATCTAATTTACCCATACGGGCTTTCTCAGTTAAGTCTGAGGTGTACTTTTTTAAAGCTTCCCGCTGGTTTTCTGTTTCAGCGCTGTTAACATTTTGTCCACCGCGTAAATCCATGATTACTTTATTTACATCAGCTAATTTAGCACCGCTGCCTTTTAGAATCTTGCCTAAAGTCCCTTTATCTTCAAATGCTGCCAGAAGAAACAGTTCTGAAGCTATAAAATCATCATTTAATTTTAAAGCAATTTTTTCAGTAACATTAAGCAAATTATTTAAATCTCTGGAAACATTCATCTCCCCACCAGCTCCAGATACCTTGGGTAAGTTATTAATCGCAGTTTGCAGTGAAGTTTTTACAGGCTGTATATTTACCCCTACTTTGGCTAATACACTGGAAATGGTAGAGTTTTCTTCTTCTAACATTGCCAGCAATAGATGTACTGGCTCAATATATGCATTATCATGCTTTAATGCCATACTTTGAGCATTAGCAATTGCTGCTTGAAACTTCGTGGTTAATTTGTCAAATCTCATATTGTATTCTCCATTTATTAAAAATATTTCCTTATTCTATATATGGATATTATTTTTTATTTTTCAATATGAAATTAATTTGAGAATATTTAGATAAGCATGAAAAGGCAATTCTGCTTAGGGCTTGGCAAAGAAGTATGTGGTAGCCTTTATGACTTAATAAACAGACTACCACATTTTAATAAAAATTTAGTGATGAAAATTAGG
>JAJFBO010000072.1 GCA_020697025.1 Burkholderiales bacterium | reverse complement strand
TTGTTTATTCAATTGGATTTACTTTATTTAGCAGGCTCTTTTTAGACTTGATGAGAAATTTTGTAAAGCGTTAATCCCGCTTTCTTCGGCACGATTACACCAGTTTTGTAACATTTGTAATAGCTCATCCCGGCTCAAAGTTGAGCGTTCCCATAAACGGGCAAGTTCAAAGCGTAGATTAAAAGCATGCTGTAAAACATTACTATGTTCCTTAATCTGGATAATAAGGCCTTTTTCTTCTAATGTAAGCATATCTTCATCTTTGGCCAAAAGATTTTTAAGTTTGCGTAAGCTTAGTCTGTTTTTTATATTAGCCTGAAGCTTAACTAACTCGCTTTTGCATTCATGTTTTAAAACCAGTGCATATAAAACTGATATATTATAACGATTACGTATAATTGCATCCAGAGTCTCATAATCAGGGGTTGCTTTAGTGGCAGTACCAAGTACTGGAATAGTTCTTTTTACTTTTGCCAGGCCAAATGCAGATAATATTTGTATCCACATCCAACCGTAGTCAAATTCATACCATTTACAGGATAACTTGGCGCTCACGCCAAAAGCGTGATGATTATTATGCAGTTCTTCGCCACCAATTAAAATTCCCCAAGGCACAATATTCCGTGATTTATCAGTACAAGAAAAATTACGATAACCAAAGTAATGTCCAATACCATTTATAATGCCAGCAGCAGTTATTGGAATAAATACCATTTGTAATGCCCAAATAGATAAACCAATAGGCCCAAACAGGACTAAATTAATAATAAACATAGATACTATGCCAAGTTTATCATGTTTAGTATAGACGTTTTGCTCCATCCAGTCATCTGGCGTGCCAGCACTGTACTTTTTAAGAGTTTCCTGGTTTTTTGCTTCTTCCCGATAAAGTTCATAGCCTTCACTCAAAACTTTTTTTATACCAAAAATTTGTGGAGAATGCGGATCGCCTTTTATGTCAGCATAAGCATGATGCTTTCGGTGAATAGCTACCCATTCTTTGGTAACAATTCCCGTTGTTACCCATAACCAAAAACGAAAAAAATGACTGATAATTGGATGTAAATCAAGCGCTCGATGTGCCTGGTGTCTGTGTAAGTAAATCGTAACACAGATAATTGTAATATGGGTCATAACAGCGGTAAAAACCAAATATCCCCACCATGGCAAATTAATTAGGCCATGCTCTAAAAAAGTAATAAAATGTTGTTGATTCATCATAAATCCAGTTTCTCTTTCAATAAATTTTTTGTAACATTATAAATGTCCAATCATACGTAAAATCTTTAAGTAAGAGATTTTACGAATTTCCGTCACTTATATGTATATTATACCATACTTATGGTACAGAATATATGATTACAAGGTAAATATGGTCTTTAGCTTATATTTACCAGGACTAAAGCCTTGATTTAAAGTATAGATAGTATCTTAGACTAAAAATTTAGGCGCAAAGTTATACCAGGGTTATAATCTGAATAACCTCATTCTCTAGCAGAATATATCCACCAGGCGTTCGATCACTCCAGTCGGGAATTTCATACCGCCATATATCTAAATTATCGGTTTTAATTAAATATCGTCCTGGTTTATGAGTATGGCCGTGTATAACTAAGTTAGCCTGATATTGCAAAGCAATCTCAACAATAGAACTATCTACGACGTGATAGGTGTTTTCCGGCATTGAATTAAAAGCGCCAGCTGATTTTTTTTCTAATGTTTCTTTTAATTTATAACGCCAGGATAGAGGGGTTTTACGTAGTATATACATTAATAATGGATGTTGCAAAATTTTTTTCATACGCTGGTATTTAACATCCAGGGTACAAAAAGTATCGCCGTGACTAAGCAAAATAGTATTACCTGCGATTTTAATTATACTCAAATCCGGGATAATTTTTATTCCAGTCTCCCGGGCAAAAATTTTTCCTAAACCAAAATCATGATTGCCTACTAGAAAATAAATTGGGGCATATTGTGTAAATTCCTTAAAAGCTTTTTTTATACTTAAAGTAAATTCATTATTGTCATCATCACCTAAATAATAATCAAAGAAGTCACCCAATATATATAGGCCATCCAAACTATGCTGCCATGTCTTAAGTAAGTCAAATAATAATTGATTGTTTTGCGGCGTGTCCGGACTTAAATGTAAATCTGAGATAAATGCTAGTTTCAATGCTCTTTCCTATACTACATGCTATAATGAAGGGTGAAGTATTTAAGGCAGATATTATAACATGATAAAACAAGTATTAACTATTGGTGATGAGCTTTTAGGGCAAGTAAGCAAGAAAGTTGCAGCAGATGAATTTAACACCCCACAACTAAATACTTTAATTAAAGATTTGTCCGATACTAAAAGCTCCATAGAAGGAGCAGTAGGTATTGCTGCGATACAAAGGCGTACTTAAAAGAATTACAGTGATTGGTTATGGTGAGGATAACTCCCGTTATAAAGAAATTGGCAGTTTCCCCACTACAGTGATGATAAACCCAGGCTTTGAAGTAGTCGGCAATGAGGTATCTGGTTTTATGAGGGCTGTTTATCAGTACCAAATACACGTGGCGAAGTTATTCGGCCAAAAAAATTACGATATAAATACCAAGATGCAAATGGAACAGTTTTTACTGGTGAATCAGAGGGTTTTTTTGTTAGAGTTTTACAGCATGAGATTGATCATAGGGATGGTATATTATTCCCAATGCGTATTGAAAGTATAAAAAAATGATAAAAATTTTAAGGTTAAATATCAGATGACAGAAATAGCAGCAAATAATTTTATTCGTACAATAATAGATGAAGACTTAAAAACCGGAAAGCATACAGCTATTATTACCCGTTTTCCACCTGAACCAAATGGTTATTTACATATCGGGCATGCCAAAGCAATTTGTCTTAACTTTAGTTTGGCTAAAGAATTTAATGGGCAGTGTAATTTGCGCTTTGATGACACCAATCCAGAAAAAGAAACTGATGAATATGCCAGAAGTATTGAAGAAGGCATAAAATGGCTTGGTTTTACCTGGTCAGGTGAAGTAAAACATGCTTCAGATTATTTCAATAAACTTTATCAGTTTGCCGAATATTTTATTGAGCAGGGTTTAGCTTATGTATGCGATTTAAGCCTTGAACAAATGCGCATGCAAAGAGGGGATTTTACTACTTCTGGCACTAATAGTCCATATCGGGATCCACATCATGAATATTATCGTAGCATCGAGCAAAATTTATTGCTATTTCGCAGCATGAAAAATGGTGAGTTCGCTGATGGAAGTAAAACATTACGCCTAAAAATTGATATGAGTTCCCCTAATATGAATTTACGCGACCCGGTGATATATCGGATTAAACGGGTGCACCATATTAGAACTGGCGATAAATGGTGTATTTATCCTATGTATGATTATACGCATTGTATTTCAGATGCGCTCGAAGGTATTACCCATTCGTGTTGTACCCTTGAGTTTGAGGATCATAGGCCATTATATGATTGGATTTTATCTCATTTACTAAAAGCCAGGCTGGTTCCCTGCCACCCACGGCAAATTGAGTTTTCGCGCCTTGAATTACAATATACTGTTACTAGTAAGCGTAAACTTAACCAACTAGTTGAAATGGGAGTGGTCGATGGATGGGATGATCCACGCATGCCTACTCTATTAGGCATGCGGCGGCGAGGCTATTCTGCTGAGGGACTACGCTTGTTTATTGAACGAACAGGAGTATCTAAATCTCCGAATAATGTAGATTTTACATTATTAGAAACGTCAATACGGGAACATTTAGAAACTGTTGCGCCACGAATTATGGCAGTATTAAACCCACTTAAAGTAGTTCTTACTAATTATAATGATGGTGTTACCGTATCACGTGAAGCTGCATTTCATCCGCAAAATGCAGAATTAGGCAGTAGAATATGTACAATTAGCAAAAATATATATATTGAAGCTGATGACTTTCAGGAAGTGCCGGAAGAAGGTTTCCAGCGGTTAAGACCAGGGGGCGAAATACGCCTGCGTCATAGTTATGTAATAAAATGTGATGAAGTCGTTAAAGGCTTAGATGGTAAAATTATTCAATTAAATTGTAGTATTGATCATAACACTTTAGGTAAAAATCCTGAGGGCCGTAAAGTCAAGGGGGTGATTCACTGGGTAAGTCAGGAACTGGCCTTTACGGCGGAAGTTAGACTGTATGAGCAGTTATTCACTGAGGATAAAGTTGATGGACAGGATTTTACCAGGTTTTTAAATCCTGACTCATTACAAATAGTAACTGGATATATTGAACCATCTGGAAAAGATTTTTTACCAGATGAAACAAATATTAGTCAGTTTTGCACCATTCAGTTTGAGCGACTAGGATATTTTGTTCCTGATTTTACCGGTGTTGATATAAATACAAAATCAACAAAAGTGATTTTTAATAAAACAATAGGGTTAAAAGATACCTGGAAGAAATAAAATACAACAAAATAATTACACAAATTAATATAATTCAATTTACTTTTAGGGGATAATGTTGAAATTAGTATATATTATATTAATCTTTTTTTATGCTTCACATGTTTGGTCTGATTGTACTTTTAATATTACTAATTATGCAGATACCCCGCTAGTGGTTGAGGCTGGTTTTTATAAAGGCCCAAGCACCACTGCAACAGTAGGTATTGCAAGTAGTAAAATCATTAAAATAAAAAATGATTTAAGTTGTAACGCAGTGTCAAATACCGGACTTGGGGTTACCTACCTGAAACTAGTAAGTAAAAAATCTGTCGGGAGTTGGGTGTATATGCCTTTAGCAAAGATGATCCAAGGTATTGGTCAGTCAAGAATTAGCCAAAATACGGTAGCTGGAATAGCTCCTAGTGGAGAACAGTTAGTATTATTTAACAATTTACGGCCAGGTCCTGATTCATTTGAAGTGAGGGTTGAGAAGGCTGGACGAAATATATCGCGGCAACTTGGCTCAATGAATTGACAAGCTGGATCATTTTGTAGTAAAATTAAGGCCTCATTAAATATAATAAGATTAGGAGCACATAATGTATGCGGTAATAAAAACCGGCGGCAAACAATATAAGGTTGCTGTTGGCGATAAATTAAAAATAGAAGTGATACCAGCAGACATTGGCGGCAAAATTACCATTTCAGAAGTGTTAATGGTAGCAGATGGTGACAATGTAGTAGTAGGTTCCCCAATATTAGATGGTGCAAATGTTGCAGCAACTGTTATTGGAACGGGTCGTCATAAAAAAGTGCGTATTTTTAAAATGCGCAGACGTAAACATTCACAAAAAAGTCAAGGGCATCGTCAGAACTATTCTGAGATCCAAATAGACGCAATTAATAAATAATAGGGGTAAGTATCAATGGCACAAAAAAAAGCCGGTGGTAGTTCGCGTAACGGACGCGATTCCAATCCTAAGATGTTAGGTGTTAAAGTTTTTGGTGGTGAAGTTATACTAGCTGGTGGCATTATTGTCAGACAGCGTGGTACTCAGTTTCATCCAGGCAGGAATGTAGGAATTGGTAAGGATCATACTTTGTTTGCAAAAACAGATGGTCTTGTTCAGTTTTCTGTTGGTGGTGAATTTAATCGTCGTATGGTAAGTATAGTTCCTATGAACTAAAAATCTTATTATTGATTTTTTTATCCCCAAAAGAATCCCACTAAAAATATAGTGGGATTTTTATTTACTGTTTTTAGGTATTTAAATATTAAGTAAAGTTATTATGAAATTTATAGACGAAGCTAAAATTGAAGTTATCGCTGGTGATGGCGGTAATGGATCGGCATCATTTCGCCGTGAGAAATTTATAGAACGCGGCGGCCCTGATGGTGGTGATGGTGGACGGGGCGGCAGTATCATTATGCTTGCTGATGAAAATATCAATACTTTGGTTGACTACCGTTTTGTAAAAAAATATGTGGCTAAAAGCGGGGATAGTGGCCGTGGCGCAGATTGCTATGGACATAAGGGTGAAGATGTTTTTTTAAAAGTTCCAGTAGGCACGACGATAATTAATGAAGAAACTGGTCTGGTTATGAAAGACCTGGATCATCACGGGCAGGAGTTTGTGGTTGCCCAGGGCGGAAAGGGCGGCCTGGGTAATTTACATTTTAAATCATCAACTAACCGGGCACCAAGGCAAACTACGCCGGGAGAAGAAGGTGAGCGCAAAACTTTACGTCTGGAATTAAAAGTATTGGCTGATGTTGGTTTATTAGGCTTACCTAATGCGGGCAAATCAACCTTTATTCGTGCCGTATCCAGCGCCAAACCAAAAGTT
>JAJFBO010000071.1 GCA_020697025.1 Burkholderiales bacterium | reverse complement strand
CCGGTTTGAAAATGATAGGTTTTGTAATGATGTTGATGACCTTCACCGTAGAAGTAATTATCTTGAACAACAAATTAAACAGGTAATTAATAAATGACAATCTTACGTTTAATACATATAATTGTGACTTTGCATCGATATGGTTTATACCAGATATTAAAAAAATCCAGCCGTAGCAGTAGCTTTGCAATTATCATTGAAGCATGTCTTTTCTTTATTCCTAAAAAGGCTATGAATAAAAGTTTACCTATGCGTACCAGATTGGCAATGGAACATCTGGGCCCGGTATTTATAAAATTTGGCCAGGTATTATCCACACGTCAGGATTTAATTAGTGCAGAATATATTCTAGAATTATCGATGCTGCAAAGTGCAGTACCACCTTTTCCTGGTCATATTGCCCGTGAAATAGCACAGAGTTCACTTGGTGTACCATTAGAAAGTATATTTGCCGAATTTAGCGAGCAGGCTGTTGCATCAGCTTCAATTGCACAAGTACATAAAGCAACTCTTATTTCTAACTTAAAACCAGTTGCAGTAAAAGTATTACGTCCAAATATCAGGAATATAGTTGAAAAAGATATAAAATTACTTAAATTAGTAGCCTGGCTTATTGAAAAGCTATTTAAAGATGGCAGGCGTCTACGTCCACAAGAAGTTATTATAGAATTTGAAAAAACCATTCATGCTGAATTCGATTTTTTAACTGAAGCAGCTAATGCTACCGAACTATACCGTTTACATAAAAATGACCCAAAAATTATTATTCCACAAATGTTTTATGACTATTGCAACCAAGATATATTGGTAATGGAATGGATGGATGGAACCCAGATTTCGGATATTAATACACTTAAAGTTAAGGGAATAGACTTAAAACAGTTATCCCATAATGGGGTAGATATATTTTATACTCAGGTATTTGATTACGGTTTCTTTCATGCAGATATGCACCCGGGAAATATATTATGCAGTGATGACGGACGCTACATTAGCTTAGATTTTGGTATTGTAGGCTGCTTATCTGAAGAAGATAAGCGTTATCTGGCAATTAATATTCTGGCATTTTTTAACCGTGATTATAAAAGGGTTGCAATCACTCACGTTGAAAGCGGATGGGCACCGAAAAATACTTCAATTGAAGAATTAGAAAGTGCGATTCGTAGCGTATGTGAGCCTATTTTTAATAAACCCTTGGCAGAAATATCCTTTGGCCAGGTATTAGTCAGATTGTTTCAAATATCAAGGCGATTTGATATTAAAGTACAGCCGCAGTTAATCTTATTACAAAAAACCCCCTATTGGTCATATATGCTGCCTAAATTACCACGCTTGTATGCTAAGAGTTTGGTACCTGCTAATGTTACTTCAGAACATAATATTATGTATAACAAATTATTAAAAAGCTATAAACGGCAGAACTGGTTGTTTATGTTAGCTATTATAGCTTTAATATTTATACTTTTTTTTAAAGACCAGATATAGGAAACTAAGTGAGCTATCTAATAGTCTGTGACAACAGCGAATATAAAATTGCCAAATTAATTGAAGCTCATAAAAATCATATTCAGGTTACTATGTATCCAGATGAAATTAAAAGAAAATTTGGTATAAAGCAACAAGTTTATGAAATTAAAAGTGCTGATATTAAACATTTTGCTACACAAATTGCAGACATCGATATTGATGTTGCCCTATTATTTGAATTAATTGATGATACAACAAGTTATATTCCAATTAGTGATTTATCAAATTTATATTTTGGGGAAAATTATAATCAATTACAAATGACGGCGCTATTATTTGCACTAGAAAAACAAAAAATTAATTTTGATAATCGCGGCGATGGAAATTTTAAAAAGTCAACAGACAGGGAACGTGAAGATAAACAACTTTTTGCCAATAAAGCTGCTGCCGAGGCAGCAGAATTTGAAACATATTATAACTCGCTCCAGTCTATCTACCCAGTAAACCATGATCATAAACTGCCAAATTGGCTATCCGGGATATCTATTCATGAAACTATCCGGCTAATTAACCGTCCGGATAAAAACTCTATATTATATAAAGCCATCAATCAATTTTGTATTGATTCGGGTTTATCCCTATTAGAGTTATTTCACATAATTGGTAAAATACCAAATTTAGCTGATTTTTTTGTGCAAGTATTTATGCTGGAGAATTTTCCAAAAGGACTGCAGCATACTAACTCTAATCATCAGGCCAAGACATTTACGCATAGTACAGCATTAGATGTATTTTCAATTGATGATAGTACAACAACTGAAATTGATGATGCATTTTCCGTTCAAGTTACTGGTTCTGGTTATATAATTGGTATTCATATCTCAGCACCTGCATTAAATCCGGAATTACTAGATGATGTCACAAATAATATTTCGACCATTTATTACCCAGGGGCTAAATTAACTATGCTAGGCCCGGAAATTATTGCCAAATATAGCTTGGATCAAGGTATTACCACTACAGTAGTAAGTATTTATTTTTCTTTAGATGAAGAATTTAACATTCAAAGCTATGAGTCCAAGGTAGAAGATATTACGATAAAAACTAATTTACGTATAGAAGCATTGGAACAGCTTTTTAATACTGATAATATTTCGTCTCACCATGGTTATCCATATGAATCTGAACTAAAAATATTATATAACTTTGCAAACAAGCTTGAAGAAAAGCGCGGTAAGCCATCGGTAAATAATTTATTTATTGATTATAATTTTAGCTTTAACGGGCAAAAAATAATATTGAGCCCCAGAATACGTGGCAACCCCATCGATAAGCTAGTCAGCGAATTAATGATTTTAGCTAATTGTACTTGGGGACGCATGTTGACTAATGCATTTATTCCAGCAATTTACCGGGTAAAACAGCTAAATTATCCGGTAAGAATGACACTTACACCAGATTCTCACATTGGGCTTAATGTTGATTACTATACCTGGTCTACTTCACCTCTTCGCAGATCCGCTGATTTTATTAATCAGCACCAGATCATTTGCTTAGTAACTGGAAATAAAAATTATTTTAATTCAACTAATCATTACTTATTAGAGGTTGTAGAAAAATTTGATACTAAATATACAAAATATATTGATTTTCAAAACAAAATGGAACGTTATTGGTGTTTATCTTATTTATTACAAGAAAACATTAATGAATTAAGCGGCACATTTTTATATAAGACCAAGGTACAATTAGATGGCCTGCCACTTGAGGTTGATACAAATGGAGTCATTGCCCCGCGAATAAAAGGCAGCCAAATTAAAATCAGGATTTTTAATATTAATTTGGCTAAACTTAGTTTTGAATTTAAAATTCTAGATTAGTTTATTTGCATCAACATATTGATACCCTAAATCACGCGCTACAGCATAATAAGTTACATTACCTTGACAAATATTTAACCCTGCTAATAAATGTATATTTTCTAAAGTTGCTTTCTTCCAGCCCTTACCTGCTAACTCTACCACGAACGGTAAAGTTGCATTAGTCAGTGCAAGCGTAGAGGTTTTAGCAACTGCTCCTGGCATATTTGCCACGCAATAATGGACAATACCATCTATTATATATGTTGGATCCTGATGGGTAGTTGGCATTGAAGTTTCAAAACAACCGCCCTGGTCAATAGATACATCTACTAATACGCTACCTTGCCTCATGCTTTTTAGCATTGTATGCGTAAGTAATTTTGGTGCTGAAGCTCCCGGGATTAAAACTGCCCCAATAACTAAATCAGCTTCTTCAATTGATTGCTCCAGATTCATATAGTTACTATATAGAGTTTTTATTCGTCCACCAAAATCATTATCAATCTTTTTTAAGACATTCAGACTTCTATCTAAAATAGTAACATCAGCATTTAGGCCAGCAGCCATCCTCGCAGCATTAATCCCAACTACGCCGCCCCCAATTACAACAACATTAGCTGGCTTTACTCCAGGTACACCGCCTAGCAATATCCCACTTCCACCTTTATGTTTTTCAAGTGAATGTGCACCTGCTTGTATAGACAATCTGCCTGCTACCTCAGACATAGGTGCTAATAAAGGCAATCCTCCATGATCATCAGTAACAGTCTCATATGCAATTGCAATACAGTCCGAATTTAATAATTCTTTAGTTTGTTCAGGATCTGGCGCTAAATGAAGGTAAGTAAATAAAACCTGGCCGCTTTTTAGCATTTTACATTCTTCTTTTTGTGGTTCTTTAACTTTTACAATCATTTCAGCTAAAGAATAAACTTCACTAGCATGATTTACAATCTCAGCACCAGCTCGTTTGTAAGCATCATCGTCAAAACCAATGCCTGCACCAGCATTAGTTTCAACTATAACTCTATGTCCGTGACGAACCAACTCTAATACACCACTTGGGGTCATTCCTACCCTGTATTCATGATTTTTTATCTCTCTAGGTATACCTACTAACATGCTCTTTCCTTTCACTGTTACTAAATAGTTAAATTATTTACTTTTTTTATATACTATACAAGCATCACTAAATGCTTTAAATATTGCTAAAGAAACCTGGTCCAAAGCTGTCTGCCATTCGAAATGCCATTGAGCCCCAAAAACAAATTTACTGTCATTTTTTAAGCTTATTGCCTCAATAAGCCCGTCATCAGCTATAGCTTCAGCCTGTAATACCGGGGCTAACAGATCAATTCCCTGATGATGTAGGCTATTTACTTCCCAGGTTTCTTGGTTAGCCATATTAATTAATCGCCCATCAGGATTAGCCTTAACGCTATGTCGTTTACCAAATAACACTTCTAAATCATCACTTTCAACGTCTCTATGATCCAAAAAATTTGGTATACAATGTACACTTTGATGCAGTGTGCCGCCAAGAGCGACATTAATTTCCTGAAAGCCACGGCAAATACCTAAAACAGGCATTCCACGTTCTACAGCACCTTGTATCATGCTGAGGCTGGTTTCATCACGATTCTTATCAAAAAAAGAATCAAAATTTTTTATTTCATGACCATAACGGGATGGATGTATATCCGAAGGCGAACCAGTTAGCAAAAGGCCATCTATCATTTCCAGATATTCATTAATTAAATTATATTCGCTAATTGGCGGAATTATTACTGGTGTAACTTTGGAAAATTTAATTAATGATTCGGCATATTTCGCCCGCACCAGGTATGTAGTATATAAACCGATTATTCTTTCATCAGCTACAATACCTACGATTGGTTGTGTCATAACTTTTACTTTCAATAAAAAAGGCCTTACCAACAAACGTAAAGCCTTTATAAGAATTTATAGGTTACAAATCTTTTGAATGATTAGCTAAATAATCTGCCACTCCGGAAATAGAAGCCTTCATACCAGCCTTGCCTTGCGACCAACCAGCCGGACATACCTCACCATTTTCTTCAGTAAACTGGAGCGCATCAACCATCCTAAGCATTTCATCAATATTACGTCCTAATGGTAAATCATTTACTACCATATGTCTTACTATACCACGCTGATCAATTAAAAATGAACCGCGGTATGCTACTCCACCTGGAGACTCAACCCCATAGCTTTGGCAAATTTCATGTTTAATATCTGCAACTAAAGTATAGCCGACTTGCCCTATCCCTCCTTTATCTATTGGAGTATTTTTCCAAGCATTATGCGTAAAATGTGAATCAATTGAAATACCAATTACTTCAACACCACGTTGTTTAAAATCTGCTAACCTGTTGTCAAAAGCTATTAGCTCTGATGGACAAACAAAAGTAAAATCAAGTGGATAGAAAAATACTACAGTATATTTGCCGGAAGTGGCTTTTTTAAAATTAAATTCATTAACAATTTCCCCATTACCCATTACAGCTGCCGCAGTGAAATCTGGTGCCTGTTGCCCAACTAAAACTTGAGGGAATACCATTTCATAATCACATGAATCATTACAGTTCATCTAAAACTCCTATAAATTAAACAATATTAAAAACTATCTGTTTTATGGTTTATATTAACCTACATTAAGTACATATTCTAGCATAAAACACCTTTGGCAGGAAAGCAAATCTAATATTTGGGATTATATTGCGCTTTTATGCATGAACAAGTATTTATTTTTTTATACATAAATATTGTTTTTTGTTTTAGCTTATGTTATAATCACGCTCACTGATGGTCAATCAATGGTTTGCTGTATTCAAACATGTTTGCGTGCAACAAATTCTGAACCTTCTTATTACTTATTATATCTTTAAAAAAGGAAATTTAGATTATGAAAAAATTATTAGCTATGTTAGTAGCTGGCTTATTCGCTGCATCAGCTTTTGCTGCTGAACCTGCAGTAACTTCTGAAACTCCAGCAGCTGCTGAAGCTCCTGCAACTGCTACTGAAGCTCCTGCAGCATCTACAACTGAAAAAACAGTTACTACTGAAAAAAAATCTTCTAAGAAAAAAACTAGAAGACATGGTAAAAAACATAGCAGTAAAAAATCTGCGTCTGCAGGTGCTGATGCTACTCCAGCTTCAATGTAATTATTACGTATAGAAAGGTGTTATTATGAAAAAATTATTAGTTCTTCTGTGTGCTAGTGCGATTGTTATTTCTGCATGTTCTTCTTCTCAAGAACCTGTTGCTTCTGAACAACAATCTTACACTCCTGCACCAGTTAAGCACAAGCACCATAAACATTCAACTATTAACTGCGACAAATAATAATTTGCCAAGGAAAATATAATGAAAAGATTATTAGTTTTGTTAATTGGTGGTATTTTTGTAGTGGCAGGATGTTCGTCAGAACAAGCTCCTGTACCAGCTATAACTCATATAGATAGCACCGAATTAGTAGTTGTTAAACACAAAACTGCTTCAGGTACTGTTAAACAGCACCATAAGAAGAAAAAATCTGTAAGTGCGATGGAAGCCGCTCAATCTGGCAGCTAAAACACTTTGATTGTTTCAAAACCGAAAGTCCTTTGTGGCTTTCGGTTTTTTATTTACTATTAAAAAAGTTAAATTATGCAAACATACCCTATGACTATAAATGGCGCCAAGCAATTAGAAGACGAATTAATCCGTCTAAAAACCATCGAACGCCCAAGTGTTATTCAGGCAATTAGTGAAGCAAGAAGTCATGGTGATCTATCTGAAAATGCAGAATATGATGCCGCTAAAGAAAAGCAGGGCTTTATTGAAGGCCGAATTGCAGAAATAGAAAGCAAACTAAGCTTGGCAAATGTCATAGATCCCGCAAAAGTAGAAAGTAATGGCAGGATTATATTTGGCTTAAGAGTTGAACTCTTGGATTTAGAAACCGAGAAAACTGTTTGCTATCAAATTGTTGGTGATGATGAAGCAGACCTTTCAATGGGTAAAATATCGGTAAACTCCCCTGTGGGTAGAAGCTTAATTGGTAAAGAAATCGGGGAAGCAGTTGAGATAAAAGTACCTAATGGTACTAAAGAATATGAGATACTTGATACTTATTTATAATGTTATCAAATTTTGTTATAATATTTTAAGTATAGTACTCCCCTTCTCATTCCACCATAGACTTAATAATTAATACCGATTAACTATATCACATTTTTTTAGATATTTGATTTAGGCGTCTAAGACGCTATACT
>JAJFBO010000070.1 GCA_020697025.1 Burkholderiales bacterium | reverse complement strand
TATATCAGTAAAATCTGTAATATCTTGGAAGCTCCGATAAATTGAGGCAAACCTGATATAGGCCACTTTATCTAATTTGGCTAGTTCTTTCATAACAATATCGCCGATTAAACGGCTTTCAACTTCACGCTCCCCAAGGCTTAATATTTTTTGTCTTATGCTATCAATAGCATTATCAATTAATATTGCAGAGACTGGGCGCTTATGTAGAGCTTTGGTAAAACTTTGATGGATTTTAATTTCATTATAGTCTTCCCGTGTACCGTTTGATTTAACTACAACTGGCATTTGCAATTCAATTCGCTCTAAGGTATTAAAGCGTTTATCACATTGCAAGCAACGTCTTCTGCGTTTAACCGTTAGCTTATCCTCACTAAGTCTGGTATCAATTACCTGAGTTTCTTCACAATTACAAAATAAACATTTCATGATAAAACCATTCTAATAATTTAATTTATTCTGATTTTCTAGATTTAAGTAGTGGAAAGCCAAGCCTCTGCCGTGATTCATAATATTCATTTGCAACTAATTTAGCTAAAGTCCTTATACGTCCAATGTAATTAGCCCGTTCAGTAACCGAAATAGCCCCATGTGCATCTAATAGATTAAAAGTATGGGCAGTATTTAAAATCATTTCATATCCAGGCAAAACCAATTGCGCTTCAATTAAACGTTTTGCTTCGCTTTCATAATTTGTAAATTGTCCGAAGAGCAAACTTGTATTGCTATATTCAAAATTATATTTAGATTGTTCAATTTCATTTTGTAGAAATACATCACCATAGGTAACAATTTCTCCAGTTATGGTTTTAGTCCAAATTAAATCATATACGTTATCTACATTTTGCAGATACATTGCTAAACGTTCTAAACCATAGGTGATTTCGCCTAAGACAGGCTTACAGTCAATTCCGCCAACTTGTTGAAAATAAGTAAACTGAGTCACTTCCATTCCATCGAGCCAGACTTCCCAGCCCAGGCCCCATGCACCAAGAGTTGGATTTTCCCAATTATCCTCAACAAATCTTACATCATGAACTTTTAGGTCAATACCTAATCCAGCCAAAGACTGTAAATATAAGTCCTGAATATTATCAGGAGATGGTTTTAGAACAACCTGAAATTGATAGTAATGTTGTAAGCGGTTTGGACTATTGCCATAACGGCCGTCTTTAGGGCGGCGTGAGGGTTGGACATATGCGGCATACCATGGTTCCGGGCCAATGCTCTTTAAAAATGTAGCAGGGTGTGAAGTACCAGCACCCATCTCTTTATCATACGGTTGTAAAATTACACATCCGGATTTTGCCCAGTAAGCTTGAAGGGTGAAGATTATTTCTTGAAAGGTCAATTTATTTGCAATCATTTATTACGGCAGTACTATCTTGAGTTATAATTGCCCGTTATTATAACATTATTTTTAAGCTCTATTACCTAATATTAAATTTTCTTGTTTATTTTATCCAGTAAACAGTTTGTATAAATTGAATCACATTAGGCAAGTTATGTTAGAATATTGGCAATATAACTAGATGACACCAAAAATGAGTATTGTAACCAATCGTAAAGCACTTCATGATTATTTTATCGAAGATAAATTTGAAGCCGGGGCCGTTTTAGAAGGATGGGAAGTAAAATCTATCCGGGATGGCAAAGTGCAGCTAAAAGACAGTTATGTCAAGATTAAAAATGGCGAAGTTTGGCTGTTTGGCTGTCATGTTTCAGCATCAATTTCAACATGTACCCATGTATTAGCCGATAGCGATCGAATAAAAAAATTATTGTTAAATAAACACGAGATTAATAAATTAATCGGTAAAGTGGATCAAAAAGGCTATAGCATTATTGCGCTAAACTTACATTTTTCCAAAGGCCGTATAAAAGTAGATATTGCTCTGGCCAAAGGCAAACAACTGCATGATAAAAGAGCTACTGAGAAAGAACGTGAGTGGGCTAAAGAAAAGGCACAAATTAAGAAGCAGTATAACAGGTTATAAATTTAAAATGAGGAAATGTGGCAATGAGTAGTAATGAGATAAAAAAACAGGCTGAAATTAAGATGCATAAGTCAGTAGAAAATTATGCCCATAGTCTTACAAAAGTTAGGACTGGTAGAGCGCATGCCGGAATACTTGATCATATCCAGATTGACTATTATGGACAAATGGTTCATATTAGTCAAGTTGCGTCTGTTACAGTTAGTGATGCACATACAATAACTGTACAGCCGTGGGAAGCTAAGATGGCTGCAGTTATTGAAAAAACAATACGCGAATCAGATTTAGGTCTTAATCCGGCTAGCTCAGGTAATATTATTCGTGTGCCAATGCCAGCGTTGACAGAAGAAAGGCGCAAAGAGTTGATAAAGATTGTAAAAAGTGATGGTGAAGATGCCAAGGTTGCAATCAGGAATATCAGGCGTGATGCTAACGCCGAATTAAAAGCAAAATTAAAAGATAAATTAATTACTGAAGATGATGAAAAACGTTCACAGGATGAGATCCAGAAGCTTACCGATAAAAGTATTACGGCAATTGATAAATTGACGGCAGATAAAGAAAAAGAACTATTAACTGTCTAAGGGTTTAGGCTTGTGGATATCCCAAGGCATATAGCAATTATAATGGATGGTAACGGCAGATGGGCTAAAAAGAGGCTTTTACCAAGATTTGCAGGTCATGCACGTGGTGTTAAAAGAGTTAAAGAGATAGTCGAGCATTGTTCGGGTTTAGGCGTAAAATATCTTACTTTATTTGCATTTGGGCGTGAAAATTGGAAACGCCCTAGCGAAGAAGTTTCTTTTTTAATGAATTTACTCCTCGAACAATTAGGTAAAGAGTTTTTACGCTTGCATGAAAATGATGTCAAAATCAGATTTATTGGCGATAGGTCCAGGTTAGAAGAACTTATTTGTGACAAAGTCAATTTTATTGAAAACCTGACTAAAGATAACAAAAAATTAAATCTGAATATAGCGCTGGATTATAGCGGCAGCTATGACATTATCCAAGCGGTTAATCTTATTCTAGCTAAGGGCAATCATACCCAAATTACTGAGCAAATATTTGAAAAATATTTGCTTACTTATCCAGATCCTGCTCCAGATTTATTTATCCGTACCAGTGGTGAAATGCGCATAAGTAATTTTATGCTATGGCAGATTTCATATACTGAAATGTATTTTACATCTAAATTATGGCCAGATTTTAATAAAAAAGCCCTGGATGAGGCAATTCGGTGGTTTAATACGCGCGAGAGACGTTATGGTATGACTTCTGAGCAACTGTAGGGCCATTTCATTTCAGAGTATATTATATATTAGGATAAAACAAATAAATATTATAATAAATCTGAGCCAACTTTTTAATATTTGGAACAAATATGTTAATACATAGAACACTAACAGCTTTGGTGCTTTTTTTTATAACTCTTTTTTTATTATTTGGAATTCCTGGTGTATTTAAAATGCCGGATATGATTTTTGTTACTATGACATGGTTATTATGTATAGCTGCTGTATATGAATTAACAAGAATGTATAAGTTTAATATTGTCAGTCAAATTGGCCTGCTTTTTATAATTACAGTATTACTTGTAGCTTTACATTTCACATCTTATGATGCAAGTTGGATAATCCAGATTACTTCACTTCTTACCTGGTGCTTAATTATTCCAACTATTATAGTTTGGCAGCCTAAAAATATCTCTAAGGTTGTAATTTGCGGGCTTTCTATCCTCATCTTTATCCCGGCATTTTATTCTATTGTAGTGATTCAGGGGGTATTTGGTTCTGTGCAATTAATCAGTATTTTAGCAATTGCATGGATGGCTGATTCAGGTGCCTATTTTGTCGGCCGTAAATTCGGGAAGCATAAAATAGCACCTAATATAAGTCCTGGTAAAACAATTGAAGGTGCGCTGGGAGGGATGGCTTTTGTAATAATTTATTTACTTATTTTAAAAGCATTAAATGTAGCAGTATACTTACCTAATTATTTAACAGTATTCAAATTCGCCATTATTTTAACTACAGTTAGCATATTGGGGGATTTAATGGAGTCATGGTTTAAACGCGTGGCAAAAGTTAAAGATAGCGGTAGTATATTACCTGGACATGGTGGAATATATGATCGGATTGATAGTTTAACTGCAGTTATAGCTGTCGCGTTTGCCATGATCCATGGAGTTATATAAATAATATGCAAAATATAACTATATTAGGTAGTACCGGTAGCATTGGCTGCAATACTTTGGAAGTAATCCGCTTACATCCTGACAAATATATAGTTACTGCATTAACCGCATCAAGCAATGCCCAAAAATTATTTGAGCAATGTGTCGAATTTAAGCCAGAGTATGCTGTTATATTAGATTTAGCCATGGCTGAAGTTCTGGCTAATTTGTTAAAATCACATAATTTACCTACCAAGGTTTTATCAAAAACTTGTGACATAGTTGCTGTTGCAACACTTGAAAATGTCGATATAGTTATGTCAGCAATAGTTGGCAGTTGTGGATTATTGCCTACATTAGCAGCAATAAAAGCTGGCAAAAAAGTCCTATTAGCCAATAAAGAATCATTAGTTGCAGGCGGTAAAATTATTAATCATGCGCTTAAGTCAAATGCTAATGCAAGTCTTATTCCAGTTGATAGCGAACATAGTGCAATATTTCAAGCATTACCACCTGATTATTCTGTAGAGGAAATAAATAAGATTATATTGACTGCCTCTGGCGGCCCCTTTCTTAACTTCACCAAAAAACAGTTATATGATGTAACGCCTGCACAAGCTATAAAGCACCCTAACTGGTGTATGGGTAAGAAAATCTCTGTAGACAGCAGTACACTGATGAATAAAGGTTTAGAAGTTATAGAAGCCTATTGGCTATTTGGGGTGGAATTAGATAAGATAGAGGTAGTTGTTCACCCGCAAAGTATTATTCATTCTATGGTAGAGTATAATGATGGTTCAATTATTGCCCAGCTTGGGACAGCTGATATGAAAACACCAATATCATATGCATTGGCTTATCCAAAACGTATAGTCTCTGGTAGCAATAAACTAGACTTTACAACTTTATCTGCTCTTACTTTTGAAAAGCCTGATTATGAACGGTTTCCATGCCTGCAATTAGCCTTTGATGCGCTACGTGCTGGTGGAGCTGCTCCAGCAGTATTAAATGCTGCTAATGAAGTGGCCGTAAGTAGCTTTCTAGATAACAAAATGAAATTTTATGATATTAATGCAGTAGTAAGTAAAACTATGGCCAAGTTTGCCAATTGTGATTATAGCTCTGTAGAAGAAATTATTGAAATTGATGCACAGGCGCGTAAATTCACTTTGTCTATTATTAAAATATAGATTACGATATAGTTTTTATAATAATGTTATTCCAGTAAATAAATCCTAACACTCAGTTTGAGTTTAATCTGAGTATAGAGATATGATACTATCGGTTTATATTATATATAAAACATATTCCAGTAATTATCAAATTTATACTTATCCTTATTTTTATCCGTATAAAATTTTAATTCGGATACTTTACTTTTAAATTTTAATAGTTCAGATTTAGTAAAGCCTATTTTTTCTAGATAATATCCAATGCATTGAAAATATGGATAAATTAAATCAAATTCATTAATTATATTAAATACTTCTTTGGTATCTATTTTTATTTTTAAGGGCATAAACGTTTGAATTATTTCTAATGAGTTTCTAAAATATTGAACATTAATTATCATTTCAACCAAGGCTCTATTTATTGAGGACATGGGCCATGTTTTTTGAGTTACTGCATAATTTTTTGTATACTTTGGAGTTAAGTATACAATATTTTTATCCATGTACTTTCCTATAAAGTGTGTTCTTCTGTATGGTTTACTAAAAGCTTCATCGATACTTTCTTGAGTAAGTTTTGTGCTATTTATATTTTTTTTAGTAAGTTCGCTGGATATAAATATAAAATTATCTCTATAATTACTATATCCTTGTAGATTTAATGAAGTGCTCATAGAAAAGAAACTATTCTTTTTCAATGAGTATGCAAAATGATAAATATTAATTTCTTTATCAAAAGAGAACTTAGACACATCTTTGGTACCTATAAAAATGGTATGCTCTGTTAGCCCAATTTCTAATGATCGTTTATAAAATAAATCAAAAGTACATGATTGTGAAATTAATCCTTTATCTTTCAAAGTTTGAAGAAGTGCTCTAAGTTCAGCCATACTATATATGTGCTGGCTTCTTGCAATTTCCGTGATTTGATTAATATTTTTGGTGAATTTATCTATTTCAGCTGCCTCTTTAATATATTTGATTTTTATTGAATCATG
>JAJFBO010000069.1 GCA_020697025.1 Burkholderiales bacterium | reverse complement strand
CCAGATTAAAATCAGGTTTAGTTCTTAATTTGAAAATGTTGGATGATGATGAAATTTTAAAGGCATTAGGTCACATTGCAGGAGCTGAGGGTATTGGAATTACTGATGAAGGACTCAACTTTCTGATTAATCACTATAATCGAAATATTGGACAGTTAGTTATTGCCATGCGTAATATTGCAGATACCGCAGTACTTGAAAAGCGTAATATTACTATTCCTTTGATTAAAAAAACTCTTGCAATTTGAAAATTAGATTGACCAGTGGTTTATAATTAAAATTATAAGAATAATCTTAAAGTAAAATAATTGGCGCTACATGTGAAAAGCGCCAACAAATAATATAGATAAAAACTACTAATCTTGCGATACAGATACTTTCTTTGAGCTCTCTTCAATCCCTATATCATCTTCATCTTCTTCCATATCATATAACTCTTTTAGAATTTCATGGTCGATCCCTTCTAACTGAGCAAAACTATCCAGGAAACTTTTTAGTTTGTCAGCACGATTTGGCTGACGCAATTTTCTAATAGCTTTAGCTTCAATCTGACGAATCCGCTCACGTGTGACGTCGAATTGGCGTCCTACCTCTTCTAAAGTATGATCAGTAATTGTATCAATACCAAAACGCATACATAAAACTTTGGCTTCACGTGGAGAAAGTGTATCTAATACTTCACGAACAGTTTTTTTAAGGCTATAATCAATACCATGATCAGATGGAATAACACTGCTTTTATCTTCGATAAAGTCACCAAAGCTTGTATCATCTTCATCTCCAATCGGTGCATCCATTGAAATCGAATCATGAGCTACCTGATAAATCTTTCTTACTTTCTCTTCAGTAATTTCCATTCTATCTGCAAGCTCTTTGGTTAATGGCTCCCCAGATTTTTCCTGTAACAGTTTACGGTGTTCTTTGCTCATCCGGTTAATTGTCTCAATCATATGTACCGGTATCCGGATTGTACGCCCCTGATCAGCAATTGCCCTGGTAATAGCCTGCCGAATCCACCATGTTGCATATGTTGAAAATTTATATCCTTTACGGTATTGGAATTTATCTATTGCTTTTATCAACCCAATATTACCCTCCTGAATTAGATCTAAAAAGTGTAACCCACGATTGGTATATTTTTTGGCAATTGAAATAACTAAACGTAAATTTGATTCAACCATTTCAGTACGTGCCTTTTTTTGCTCTCTTTCAGCTTTTTGCAATTGCTTAAACAAAGACTTGACTACAGATACTCTTATACCTAAATCTCTTTCTACATCTTTTATTTTATGCTGTTTTTCAACAATATCACACTTTAATTTTTCAAATACATCGGCATACTTTTTATTTGCAACATGCATTTCAACCCAAGATGTTTCAAAACCAACAAACTCTTTTCTAAATTTGTCTTCAGGTATTTTTATAATATCACAGGCAATATGAAAAATTTCATTTTCCAAATTTTTAATAACTTTATGACCATTACGTAAAGTATCACAAAAAATTTCAATTTGTTTATTCGTAAAACGCACTTTTTCTAAATTTGTTGTGAATTCAACCAAAATAGCTTTATATTGTTCAGACTCTGTAGAATATTTTTTAATGATTTTATTTTGCTTCTCTAATAAAGCATTAAATATTACAAAGAAATCAGTAGTTTTTTTAATTAAGCGCTCCAATTGCTCACGTGATAATTGCTCGTCATCAGTTTCATCTTCTAAACCGGCTGGAGCATTACTAGACATTGGTATTTCTTCATCACCGGGAATGTCCGGTGTATCATCTATAAATTCATCAATAAAATTTTCAATTTTTACCCGGCCTTCCAGTACATCTTTATGTACCTTTGAAATTTCATTAATAATTTTAGGGCAATTGGCAATAACTGAAATCATCAGCTTAACACTGTTTTCAAGCTTTCGTGCTATTTCTGCTTCATCAGTTTTATCCAGTAAATCGTATGTACCAATTTCACGCATATACATACGTACCGGATCAGTCGTTCTACCAAATTCATTAACTGAAGTAGTACTGGCAAGTATTTTTTCCGCCTCTTCTACAGCAAATTCATCATCATCTACAGTCGCTGATGACGTTCCACTTAACAGTAACTCTTCACGACTTGGTTCGTATTCAAATACTTTTATTCCAATTGTCTCAATCATCATAATTATTTGATCAATAATTTCGGGATCTGTAATGTGGTCAGGTAAATTATCATTTATTTCAGCACTGGTTACGTAACCGCGGTCTTTGCCAATCCCTAGTAAAAACCTTAGTTTTTTCTTTTGCTCCTCAAGCTTTGTTTGCTCTTCACCAGAGAGATTTTCAGCACCGTTACTAACCAGGCGCATTAAACGGTTAACTTCAGTTACAGCATCCTCTTTCGATGCTCTACGACTTTTTGCACGACGCGGCTTCCCACGTTCAAGTACGTCTACACCCGTATATTTATCTTCTATATCACCATGCCTGCTAATTTCCGAAGCTTGATCCATCTTTTCTGAAAGTGCGGTTTTTTTATTTTGAGCAGTTGCTGTATTTTTTTCCGTAACAATATTTTTACTCGTAGCATTTTTAGACACATCTTGATTAGAAATAGTTTGTTTAAGGGAATCTGGTTGCTCTACTTTTGGTGCTATTGATTTTTCATGGGTAGCTTTTTTAGGTGCCGATTTCTGCATTATATCTTTCTTGTACTCAATTTTTTTTGGTGCGGTTTTCTGTGCTATAACTTTCTTAGACATAGCCTTATCTGGCATACCTTTTTTTAAGGCAGCATCCTGTACTACAACTTTTTTAGATATTATTTTTTGAGTTGTAGGCGTCTGTATAGCAACTTGCTTAAGTGTTGCTTTCTTGGGAGCTTTTGTTTGCAAAGCACCCTTACTCATAGATTTTGAGCCGTTTTTTTGCGTTACTTTAGATGCTGGTGCGGCAGCTCTTTTCACCTGGGATTTTGTCATTGTTTAAAACCTAATTAAAATGTTTTTTCGCCTGATCCAAATAATAAAACATAGAAATAACGGTAAATATTACCGCTAATAACATAAATATATTACCAATAAAGTTAGTATGATAGTCTAATAATAATAGTCCGATTGCTATTAATTGACACGCTGTTTTAAGCTTTCCAATATAGGCCACTGCAGTATTTTGCATCTTGCCAATTTGCGCCATCCACTCGCGAAGTGCTGAAATAGCTATCTCCCTGACAATGATGATTATTGCAGCAAAAATAAATGTCCGTCCCAAGTTAACTAATACTACTAAACTAGCAGCAACAATAGCTTTATCAGCCACAGGGTCTAAAAAAGCTCCAAAAGAGCTCTCCTGCTTAAGTTTGCGTGCCAAATATCCATCAAAATAGTCGGTAAGTGCTGCTAAACTAAATATCAACGCTCCAATAAAATTTTTACTTGGCATACTTAATAACGCATCTGGTAAATAATATACCGAAACGAAAAACGGTACTAAAATTATTCTCGTCCATGTGAGCATAATAGGAAGTGACATTTTCTTTGCCATGTTTGATTACTCGTTATGAAAGTATGTAAATATTTGCAAAGCAAGATTTGGGCCTATGCCGGACACCTTTTGTAATTGCTCGACACTTGCTTGCATTACACCTTTTAAACCGCCAAAATGTGTTAATAGACTTTTGCGTTTAGTAGCGCCCACATTTGGGATATTTTCTAATTTGGATATAGTCATAGTTTTTATCTGAGCCTTGCGATGCCCTGTAATTGCAAATCGATGCGCTTCATCACGCAAGCCCTGCAATAATCTAAATAAGCCTGGGTCATCCCTATATCCTAATATCAATTGATCATTTATAATTACCCGATCGTACTGCGGATTACGTTTCTCACCTTTAAAAATAGAAACTGCCCTTATTTTATCACACAAAGCGCTAGTTCGGATTAGGTTTTTTAACATTTCATACTGAGTAATTCCTCCATCAATCAAAATAACTTGCGGTACAGGTAAGTCTACCGATTTTAACCTGCGCTCCAACATTATTTTCATACCTGCGAGATCATCTCCGCCCACTGAATCTGGCAAATTATAACGTCGATATAAACTATTATTAATTTTACCGTCTTGGTATACTACACAACTAGCAGTGGCATTAATACCCTGATGATGGCTAATATCAACACATTCAATTCGATCTATAGTATCAATACCTAGTAAACTGGCTAATTTTGCTGCTGCAGTTTTAAGCTCACTAACACTATTATTATTCGCAATATTATTATTGATAATTCGTTGTAAATTTATTTCAGCCATTTTAAAGATTTTTTTTAGTACTATCGTCCGCAAAGAGATCACCCTAATTTTTGTCGCGGCATAAAACATCTGCAGAAACTCCTGATCCAAATTAGCATGTGTTTTTTCGTCAATTTGTAAATATACTAGCCGTGTATGCTGATGTTCTAAATAATAATTTTGAATAAATACCTCTAAAACTACCCTAATATTGCTATCCGGATCATTAATAATGAAATGTTTATCTCCAGAATAAATTCCGTTTTGTAAACTAATCAAGTATATAAACACCTGATTTAAATAGCTTTTCGCTACTATTACATCTGCAGTGATTGGCTGATTATGGTTATTAATTACCTGATCCAGGCTAATATTATTTAGTAGCGTTATCTTATCTCTGATCGCTGCTGCAGCCTCAAACTCCATCTGTTTAGCTTTGTCATTCATCTGCTTAGTTAAATCATTGGTTATCTGTGCGTAACTGCCTTTTAAAAAACAAATTGCTAAATTAACCTGTGATTTATATTCTTCATTATCTACATACCCTACACATGGAGCAGTACACAGTTTAATTTGATGTAACATACAAGGCCGACTTCGATTTGCAAAAACACTATCCGTACAAGTTCTAAGCTTAAATAATTTTTGAATAATATTTATCGCATTAGTCACAGCATAGGAATTTGGGTATGGACCAAAATATTGGTTGGCTTTTTGGTTAGTCTTGCCTCTATAAACATCAATTTTGGGAAATGTATGATTACTAATCCTGATTAAAGGATAACTTTTATCATCACGAAAAATTATATTGTACTTAGGCTTAAGGCTTTTAATCAGATTATTTTCTAATATAAGGGCAGATGCTTCATTATCAGTAACCGTTATTTCAATACGCACAATTTGCGCTATCATTAAGCTTATCCTGGGCGACTGGCTTGTAGTTTTTCCAAAATAAGATTTTACACGGTTGAATAAATTTATTGCTTTACCCACATATAATAGTTCATCGTTTTTATCACTTGAAGCATAAAATCGGTAAACCCCGGATACATTTGGGATTTGCTTCAAAAATTCTTTATCTTCACTTACCCTTATATCCATTTTTTCACTTTATGAAAATTTCAAAATAATGAGTAATTCTATCATATATATATTTGACTTCAATTAATATTCACCTACTAGTTTTCTCTAACATTAAGTTTATGGTGTAAATTCACCTCCTTTTTTAGGACTTTTTTTTCTTGAATAGCTATGTTTTAATAGCGACCTGAACGATTACCTTTTTTATATTTTCATGTAAGTAATTATGTTCATGAGGGTTTCCAGATTCCAGCAAAGCATATACAAAAATTGTTTTATGGATGCTATTATAATCTGGTGGTAAAAAGCCTTCATGAAAATGATTGCATAAATTTATTAAAGAAGGACTTTTAAAATGTACGAACTTAAAACTCTTGAATGGCATAAATATCAAGATATAGATGGAGTTTATGCTGCTCCTGAAGATTTAAAATGGCGCTACTCCATAATTGTCCATGAAAATGGAAAAGTAGAATTTGCTTTGCTTGACTCATATTTTGAATATGCAGCAAATTATCCACAATTTTATACATCAGTCGTAACTGCTCAGAAAAAAGCCGTGGAACATTATATATCAGTATTAAAAAACTTTATTCTATAACAATAAAACATTTGTGTAAAGTATAAATTATTTTATTGTTATTTAACTTTTAGGAGTTTGTATTTTCCGATAACCAACCTTATGTAAAATATTAATTTATTTTATGATATAATATTGTAAGCCATTAAGGCTTATTTTAATTTTTTATAAGAGACTTTATATGAAAAAAGCGTTTTTAATTCTTCCATGTCTTGCAGTAGTGGTCGGATGTTCATCAATTGAAACTAATCCTCAGTCTTCTAAAGTACTAGTATCTCACAATAAGCCACCAAAAGGTTGTAAGTACATTGGTGAAGCCGTGGGTAATCAAGGAAATTTTGTATCTGGAGCCTGGACTTCAAATGCGAACCTGGAAAAAGGCGCTATGAATGATCTACGTAATAAAGCTAATGAGATGGGAGCTAATTACGTTCAATTAACAACTAGTCGTGCTG
>JAJFBO010000068.1 GCA_020697025.1 Burkholderiales bacterium | reverse complement strand
TGTTCAGCGAGGGATTTATGATTCATTTATAGCTAAATATTTTTTTAATTGAGTAATTAACTTTGATATTCATCTATAACCAATTATCCTTTTAGGGACTATTCCGAATCATACATAAAAATGTAATAAATATAGGAAAAATCTGTCTAAACTCTGCAATTTGCAGAAGTAAACCAGAAAATCCACACTGAACTTAAATAAATCCGGGCCTAAATGTAAATAAAGTAACTGCTTTTTAAACATGTTTAGGCGTCAATATTAAATTACAATAGTTTCATTATTTAAAATGTGGATTTTTATCCTAGTGTAGTATATATTTTCTGTCAAATAGCATAATCAATAATCAATGGTGCATGATCCGAAAATTTAATATCCTTAAATATGCTGGCTGAAATAATTTTTTTGGCAATATTAGGTGTACAAATCTGATAGTCAATCCGCCAGCCAACATCTTTTATATAAGCCTGGCCGCGGTTTGACCACCAGGTATAGCCTGGGTTTTCTGGATATAAATTTCTCCAGGCATCAGTTAATCCATAATTTAAAATATCGCTAAACCATTGCCGTTCTTCAGGTAAGAAACCAGAATTTTTAAGATTTCCTTTCCAGTTTTTTAAATCTAATTCAGTGTGGGCAATATTTAAATCCCCACAAATAATGTATTCATGATTAGATTTTGCTTTTTTTTCTAAAATCGGTTTATAAAAATCCATAAATCGAAATTTTTTTTCCTGTTTTTCTGGTCCTGATGATCCAGAGGGCATGTAAATTGAAATCACTGAAAAGTTATTATAATCAAACTGTAAATAGCGTCCCTCATCATCAATTTCTTGATTCCCCAAGCCGACAATTACTCTAATAGGCTTGTTTTTTGAATAGATGGCAACACCGCTATAGCCTTTTTTTTGCGCCGGATGAAATTCACTAAAATAGCCATTCCA
This sequence comes from Burkholderiales bacterium, assembly GCA_020697025.1. Classification (GTDB taxonomy): domain Bacteria; phylum Pseudomonadota; class Gammaproteobacteria; order Burkholderiales; family UBA11063; genus Aquella. The sequence continues at coordinate 5,452 of JAJFBO010000068.1, read as the reverse complement.
ATTAATTAAATCTTTTGGAATATCATCAAAGTTAGCTTTTATTTCCTGTAAACAAATAATATCGGCATTCTGGGTTTTTAACCAATCAAAAAGCCCTTTGTTATTGGCTGAACGTATGCCATTTACATTTAATACAATGATTTTCATAATCTGCCCTTGTAATTATAAATTATTGCCCGCAGCATGTGCAGAGGCCCATGCCCACTGAAAATTATATCCGCCTAACCATCCAGTTACATCAACTACTTCACCAATAAAAAATAAACCATCTATTTTACGGCTTTCCAGGGTTTTCGAAGATAATTCGTGTGTATCAACGCCGCCCCGGGTAACTTCTGCTTTTTTATAGCCTAATGTTCCACTGGGGGTAACGATAAAATTATGAATTAATTCATTTATATGCAAAATTTCTTTATTACTTAACTGGCTTAACTGCTTATCCAATTTTAATATTTTACATAAACTATTTGCGATACGTTCTGAAAAAAACAGTGCCAAGAAATTACTTAATAATTTGTTGCTTTTTCGATTTTCATTAACTTGTTGTGTAATATTCATAGCCGGAAGCATATCAATTTGTAAATTAGCCCCTGGGTTATAGTAAGATGAAATTTGCAAAATTGCAGGGCCGCTTAAGCCGCGATGCGTAATTAAAGTATTTTCCAGAAAAGACATTTTATCAATTTTAGTTTGGCTATAAAAAGAACTTCCAGACAAGGGGCTAAAATACTCCAATTGTATGGGGTCAAGAGCAAGAGGAACCAGAGCCGGTTCGGTCTTAATTATATTTAGTCCAAAATCACGGGCAATATTATAGCCAAAACCCGTAGCGCCAATTTGGGGAATGGACAAGCCTCCGGTAGCAATGACCAGAGTTTCTGCTTGTACTATACCAATATTATTTGTTGTTAATTCGAAGCCGCGAGGCATTTTATTAATATTTAAAACTTTAACTGGCATTTTACGGATGACATTATTTATATTACATAAATGGTCGAGTAATTTAATTATATCTTCAGCGCTATTATCGCAAAATAATTGGCCAAGCGTTTTTTCATGATAAGTAATATGATGTTTATCCAGTAACCCGGTAAAATGATGCGGGGTATAGTTAGTCAAAGCAGATATACAAAAGTTTGGATTAGCCGAAATATAAGATTTTGGTTCGCTAAATATATTAGTAAAGTTACATCTTCCGCCGCCACTTATACGAATTTTTTCAGCTAATTTATTGCTATGATCAATAAGTAATATTTTTTTGCCACGGACGCTTGCCGTATAAGCACACATAAGCCCGGCGGCTCCGGCCCCAATTATTATGCTATCATATTTTTCTACAGTCATTATTTTTATATAGTATGAGATATTTTGTTAAGTTAATGGATTTTACCATGTATACTATATCATTAAATATACAAATTATAAAATTGGTGACATGACTAGCACCAATTATTAAACAAGTTAATTAAAGATGAATAAATATGGTAAAATGCTTCGTTATAAAAAATTAGTAAATAAGAGAAAATGATTCGAAACAACCTAAAACTAAATCATGGTACATTTGATTATTATGTATTGCAAATAACGCCTGGCATCAAGCTTGAAGATATTGATAATAAATTTTTGCATTTTAAGGCCATGTGCGAGGAGAATAAAAATATTGTGCTTGATTTTTCCGGAGAGTTTGACTTTGCCAATTTAAGTAACTTGCTGTTAGATATCAATGATACTGCACGGGTTCATGGTCTTATCATACACTCGATAATGGAAAATAAATGTATTAAAGTCCATGGCATATTAGGTATTCCAGTAATTAATTTACCCAATACTACAAAAATACCGCATATTTATAATAGAACCTTGATTGTAGATGAGCCAGTTAGAAGTGGTATAAAGATTGAAAATGATGGTGATATTGTAGTTACTACTTTTGTATCGGATAATGCCGAAATTATAGCTTCGGGTAATATACATATTTATGGTGAGGCCCGTGGACGAATTATTGCAGGAATATCCGGAAATAAACAATCGAGGATTTTTATGCAATCATTTAACCCAGAATTAATTTCAATTAGCGGAATATACAAAACATTAGAAAATGAATTACCCCAGAATATTATGCATAAGACAGTAATGATTTCATTAGATGATAAAGACCGTTTACTACTTACACCATTGACCAAATAAATATATTAATTAAGGAAGGCATATACATGGCAAAGATTATAGTCATAACATCCGGTAAGGGAGGTGTTGGCAAAACCACTACATCCGCAAGTTTTGCAACTGGCCTGGCACTTCGTGGGCATAAAACAGTTGTAATAGATTTTGATATTGGGTTACGCAATTTAGATCTGATATTAGGTTGTGAAAGACGGGTAGTGTATGACTTTGTTAATGTAGTTCAAGGCGAAGCAACTTTGCACCAGGCATTAATTAAAGATAAAAATTGCGATAATTTATTTATATTGGCCGCATCTCAAACCAAAGATAAAGAAGCTTTGACCCAGGAAGGGGTTGGTCTGGTTATTGAAGACCTATCCAAAGATTTTGATTATATAGTTTGTGATTCACCAGCTGGAATTGAGCGCGGCGCATTTTTGGCGCTTTATTTTGCTGATGAAGCTATAGTTGTTACTAACCCCGAAGTCTCATCAGTTCGTGATTCGGATCGTATTTTAGGTCTGCTTGCCTCTAAATCTAAACGGGCAGTTGAAGGCCAGGACAAAATTAATGCCAGACTGCTAATAACACGTTACAATCCAGCACGGGTTGAAAGCGGGGAAATGCTATCAATTACTGATATAGAAGATATATTACGCATTCCTGTTGTTGGGGTTATACCAGAATCTACTGACGTTTTACAAGCTTCAAATACTGGTACTCCGGCAATTAGCCTTAAAGGTACTGATGTGTCAGAGGCGTATTGTGATGTAGTGAGTAGGTTTTTAGGAGAAAACAAGCCTTTACGCTTTACCCAGGCTGACAAAAAAGGTATTTTTAAACGTATCTTTGGAGGAGCCAGATAATGTCTTTACTTGATGTATTATTTGGGCGTAAAAAAGCTACAGCAAATGTTGCCAAGGAAAGATTGCAAATTATATTAGCTCATGAACGCGCTACGCATGACACGAATGTTTTTAATGACAGTCCCAGCTGGTTACCTTTATTACAGCAAGAATTAGTTGAAGTTATTGCTAAATATATTAAAATTGATAAAGAAGATTTAAAAGTTAATCTGGAAAAACGGGATAATCTTGAATTATTGGAAATAAATGTTACTCTACCTGATAGCATAGAACAATAATAAATATTATTGCCAGAAATATACAGGCAAATGCATATAATAAAATAATATAAACTGATATACCTTGATAAAGTACCTCATTATTAAGTTAAGTAAATTTTAAAGGTTAAAAAATGGACGTTAAGCACAATAAACTAATAATTTTAGGTTCCGGGCCTGCCGGATATACTGCTGCAGTTTATGCTGCCCGGGCCAATCTGAAACCAGTATTAATCACTGGTATGGAGCAAGGCGGTCAGTTAATGACTACTACTGATGTAGAAAATTGGCCTGGTGAAATTAACGGGACAGTGCAGGGACCTGAATTAATGCAACGGTTTTTAGATCATGCGACCAAGTTTGGTACAGAAATAATTTTTGATCAAATTCATACTGCAGAACTTACAGCAAAACCATTTAAGTTAGTTGGTGAGTCAGGTGTTTATACATGCGATGCATTAATCATTGCAACAGGTGCAAGTGCAAAATACCTGGGTTTGCCAAGCGAGCAGCAATATATGGGACGTGGAGTATCAGGTTGTGCAACCTGTGATGGATTTTTTTACAAAAACCAGGAAGTAGCTGTAGTAGGCGGGGGCAATACTGCTGTTGAGGAAGCGCTCTACCTGTCAAATATTTGTAGTAAAGTTACGCTTATTCATAGGCGTGATACGTTCAAATCAGAAAAAATACTTATTGACCGGTTAATGCATAAAGTAAAAGATGGTAAAATTATTTTGAAAACCAATGCAGTAGTTGATGAAATTTTAGGTAATGATAAAGGTGTTAATTCTATTAGAATTAACTTAAATAGTGGCGGTCAGGAAACTTTGGAAGTATCAGGTGTGTTTATTGCTATTGGACATAAGCCAAATTCAGATATTTTTTCCGGGCAGCTGGAGCTAGAAAATGGTTATATTGTAACAAAATCCGGTCGTAAAGGGGAAGCAACTGCAACATCCATACCTGGAGTTTTTGCTGCCGGTGATATACAAGATATGATTTATAAGCAGGCTATTACATCATCTGGAACAGGCTGTATGGCGGCATTAGATGCAGAACAGTATTTAGATAGTCTAGAGATAACCAATTAATAAAAGTTGTAAAGGAATATCAAATGCAGCGTATTGGCCAGGGCTTTGATTTACATCGTTTAATGGTAGGACGTAAATTAATTCTGGGCGGTGTTGAAATCCCTTTCCATAAGGGATTAGATGGCCATTCTGATGCAGATGTACTCATTCATGCTATTATTGATGCAATGATTGGTGCAGCAGCTCTTGGCGATATAGGAAGGTTATTTCCTGATACAGATAAACAATATAAGGATATCAATAGCCGTGAATTATTAAAAATCATCAATGCCAAAATTAATAGTGACTATTTATATAAAATTAATAATATTGACTCGACAATCATTCTTGAAGAGCCTAAATTAAGCGGCTATATTGAACAAATGCGCCAAAATTTAGCACAGGATTTAGACATTGATCTTGATCAAATTAATATTAAAGCTAAAACCTCAGAAAAAGTTGGTATTGTTGGTCGTGGAGAAGCAGCGATTGCAGAAGCAGTTGTTTTGCTAATTCGTTAAAGCTAATATGCGACATAGTTTATTTATCAGTCGGCCAATACTGGCATCAGTTATTTCAATTATAATTACCTTATGCGGCTTGGTAGCAATTTTTAATTTACCAGTTAGCCAATTTCCAGATATTACACCACCCTCAATTTCAATAAGTGCCAGTTATCCTGGTGCAAATGCCGAAACGGCTGCTAAAGTAGTTGCCTCACAAATAGAGGCCCAGATGAACGGAGTTTCCAATCTCCTGTATATGAGCACCTCTGCTGCAGCCACTGGTTCGGTATCAGTTCATCTTACTTTCGAAGTAGGAACCAATTTAAATTATTCTATTAATGAAGTATTAAATAGATTGCAAGCAGCAATGCCTTTATTGCCAAGCATTGTACAAAGGATGGGTGTTACAACACGTAAAAGCTCGCCGGATATGCTTTTAAATATAAGTTTTTATTCTGATCCCCACCTTGATCCAAAATTTGTAACTAATTATCTGCAGCGAACTGTAGAAAATGATTTATTAATTTTGCCATCAGTAGGCATGGTTAATGTATTTGGTACAGGATCATATGCAATCAGAATTTGGC
>JAJFBO010000067.1 GCA_020697025.1 Burkholderiales bacterium | reverse complement strand
GAAGCTATGCTGTTAGGGTATAGGTAATAGTACTATCCTGGATATTAAGATAGATCTTTCAGGCATTATAACTTCAATAAAATAATCCTTAGATCATTTTATGTAAGTTACATGTGTGTAGATATTAAATCACGAATGATATATTATACATTTAACTGTAACTGTGAAGGCTTTTTTTACCACTTAATTTAAGGGGTTTATAAAATATCGTGGTGGATTATTTTATAATAAAAGCCTTCACGGTAAAAGTTGCATGTTAAAAGCTACCGTTCAGGGAGAGATTTAACCATATTTAAAAAATAAATTAAACTGCTAATTTTAGGGGTAAATTTTTAGAAAGATTAAAATATAGTAAAATCAAAGCTTGTGAAAGACTGCAAAAAATATTTTTTGTAGTATTTGACAAGGTGATATAATTATTAATTAATCCATCACTTATATCTAAATTCTCAACTTAGATAATCAAACTAAAAAATTTATAATGCAAAGTCGTTATTATTTAACGTATATTGATAAATAATATTATTTTGACTTTGTATAATTAAATTTTTTTGTAATGCAGCTTTTGCGTTAAAATTCGGGCTGCTATGCTAAACCATGCCAGCCAGCAAGGTTTTTAATATAATCTTTAGGTATTCAGAATTGGTTTTTTGCCCAATTTGGGCTTTGGTAACACCGGAGCAATTTGAGCAAAGGATTAACGACGCCTGATATCTGACTTTTTTAATTTGGTTATCAAAGTATGTACAAAGTCAAATTATCGCCATATCATAAAATATTCTATAATGAATGGAAATTAGATCCTAAAAGTAGTAAATACAATATTGTATTTGATCAAACTATATCCAGCACATTAGATGTGGAACGTCTAAAAGCGGCATTAGGTAAATTCATACCAGAGCACCTCATATTTAATAGCCATATTCTTGAAAAAGACGATGAAGCTTATTGGGTAGAAAATTCATATATAAAACAGTTAGACGTTTTTAATGATGGTTATACAATTAATCAGATTTTTGAATATGTGTCAAGCCCTTTTAATTTAACCTCGGAACCATTATACAAATTTGCCATATTCAAAGAAGCAGATGACAGTTATAGATTTATTACAGTAGCGCATCATTTAGTGATTGATGGTAACGGGTTTAATTCATTTATATATACAATGTCCAATTATTATAATTCTAAAAGATATGCCTCCAAAGTCAGTTTAGAAGAACAAGTAAAGTTACTCATTACAAATACAAAAAATTTAGAAAAACAGTTAAAACCAAATACTAAAAATTATTCTGATTTTTGGGAATCCAGGCTAGCTGAAGTTGAAGCCGTGGATTTAAGGTTTTTAAAGCCATGCATGGTTAGCAAACCAGTAGGAGATAATAATCCTATAAAAGAATTACGGTTTAGGTTTAATAGAGTGGATATTCCACAATTAACTGATATTTTAGCCAAATATACTATTACTGAATATAATTATAGTCAATGTATTTTTGCAATTTTATTATATAAGTATACTAGCCAAGATAAATTTGCTATTAGCTATCCTGTAGCTATAGAAGGCGGTACTGAATTTGTCTATGGTTCTAAAATCAATACTAATATAATACCCTTTATCTTTAGTAAGGATATTACAGTTTCTAAATTATTTAAGGCTATTAAAGATCTTATAAAACAACTTAAATCAGGGAAATTTGATTACAGTAAATTGCCGATAGATCAAATTATAGGTTCTACGCATACAGACATATTAGATGTAATGTTTGCAAAAACCAATTTAAAAGATACGCTGTTTAATTTTAAAAAAGCTAAAACATTATCTATAAATAAAGATTTTAATATTGATTTATATTGTAAATTATGTTTTGAGTATGAGAGTAATGAGCAAGAGCTAGGTTTTAGAGTACGGTATAATAGTTTAGAGACTGATGAAGCAATATTGCAGAATTTTGTCAGACATTATCAAAAACTGTTTATTGATGTTTTACGGAACTTGGCCAGTGGTGAGGAAAATACTTTAATTTCAAAGTATCAGGTTCTTTTTCCTGAAGAATATCAACAAATAGTATATGATTGGAATAAAACTGAGAAAGATTATCCACATGACAAGACTATTCATCAATTATTTGAGGAGCAAGTAGCTAGAACCCCAGATAATATTGCGGTGGTATTTGAAGATAAAAAGCTAACTTATAGAGAATTAAATCAAAAAGCAAATCAATTAGCTCATTACCTGAGGGAAAAGTATCAGATTAAAGGGGATGATTTAATTGCATTATGCTTGGAGAGAAATGAATACCAATTAATTTCTATATTAGCAGTTCTTAAAGCAGGAGGCGCTTATGTACCGTTAAATATAGACTATCCAGACAAGCATATAATACATATTTTAGAGGATATATCTAATAAAGTTATTATAACTAATGCATCTTATCATAATCGATTTATTAACTATTATAAAAACACTGATGGTAAAAATATTTTAGTAATAGATAGTGAAGGATTAAAGAATAAATTGGTTAAATATTCAATAACTAACCCTGTAAAAGTTAATCTTAGTAACGATTTAGCATACATAATGTATACTTCTGGTACTACAGGAGTACCTAATGGAGTTATGGTTGAACATAAAAATGTTGTATCTTTAGTATATAAGGTCAGCTATATTGATATTATTACAACTGATTGTATAGCACAGTTATCAGATACGTCTTTTGACGCGTCTGTTTTTGAAATCTGGGGAGCATTATTACATGGAGCCAGTTTATATTTTCCAAGAAATGTTATACAGTTATTATCTGATTTAACTACTTTTAAGCAATTGTTTTTCAAATATAATATTTCAATTTTATGGTTAACAAAAACTTTATTTGATGAGTTGTATATTCAAGACAATGGGCTATTTAAAAATTTAAAATATTTATTAATTGGTGGTGAAGCTCTAAATTTTAATTTAATAAACAAAATTGTCAATTCGAAAGATTGTCCGAAATGTTTAATAAATGGTTATGGTCCAACTGAAAATACTACATTTAGTTGTGTTTTTAGAATAACAAAACATAGTTTGCTAAATCCTAGTACGGTACCAATAGGTAAACCCATAGTAAATAGATTAGGATATATATTGGACAATAATTTATCTCCAGTACCTTTAGGTGGCATCGGTGAATTATATGTCGGCGGGGCCGGGGTAGCACGTGGCTATCTTAAAAAATTACAACTCACTCATAAACGGTTTTTGGATAACCCATTTTACGTTAAGTTAAAAAATCCAGCCTTTCTTAATAAAATTTATAAAACGGGTGACTTTGTACGACTTTTGCCAGATGGTAATATTGAATATATAGGACGAAATGACTCACAAATTAAAGTACGTGGCTATAGAATTGAATTAAGTGAAATTGAATCAAAGTTACTAAAATATCCTCAAATTCAGAAAGCTATAGCATTAGTAAATCTAGAAAATAAGTGTATAGTAGCTTATTATATTGCTAAACATAAGTTAGATGAATCAGCTATTATGAATTTCTTAAATGCTGAATTACCTGAATATATGAGGCCACAAATATTATCATATTTAAAAAAAGTTCCAATAAATAAAAATGGAAAACTAGATGTACAGTTTTTATCTAATAATAGTGTTTTTCCTCGAGATAATCATATCACTCCGCGAAACCAGATAGAAGCTCAAATCTGTAAAATTTTTGCTGAAACATTAAGTTTACGACCTGAAAGTATCAGTGCTAATCATGATTTTTTTGCGTTAGGGGGTAACTCTATATCTGTTATACGTTTAGTTACTAAACTGCAGCGGAATTTTAATATTTCTGTTAATGACATATTTAAATTAAGAACCCCAGCTAAAATCTCTCATCAAGCTCAATATACTAAAGGTAATTTATTTAATAAGCTTGAGCAAATTAAAAGGCTTTATACTAAAGCTCATAATATTCAAGATAATAGTTCTGTTCATTTAGAAGTTGATATTAGCTTTTCTAAAAACCTGAAAAAGATTTCAACGATATTATTAACTGGTGCTACTGGATATCTAGGGTGTCATATTCTATATAAATTGTTAAAAGAAACAAAATATAATATTTATCTTTTAGTGCGAGGTTCAAATAACACAAATAAAAGCGTTTATAATCGTGTGTATGATAAATTCAAATATTATTTTGATATAAATATTGATAGCTATAATGACAGATTAGTAATCTGGAAGGCTGATCTTGCAAAAAATAATTTGAACTTAAATGAATTAAAATATCAGGAATTAGTATGTAATATCGATAGTATTATCCATTGCGCTGCATTAGTTAAGCATTATGGTGATTATACGCAGTTTTACCAAGCAAATGTTCAATCAACAATTAATATACTAGAATTATGTAAGCTAACAAAATATAAAGATTTTCACTATATATCGACTATAGGAATATTTACTGACAGTAGTGAATATTCAAAAAAGTACCTTTCAAATGAAAAATCTCTTGATTTAGCTAATTGTGATATATTTACCGAAGAACATAGTATAACAGATAAAAAAAATTTCTATACTTACTATACACAAACTAAGTATGAAGGAGAGCAACAAGCTCTTAATTACCGTCAATACGGGATAAAAAGTTCCATATATCGAGTTGGTAATTTGTCCATGAATTCTAAAAATTATAAAAATCAAAAAAATATAGAAGATAATGCATTTTTTCAGCGGGTAAAAACAATATTAAATTTTGGAGTAGTACCAAAAGAGTTATCTGAAGTAGAAATTTCTCCTGTTGATTGTGTAGCAGAGGCAATTATAAATTTATTTCAACAAAGTACACTTGTTAATCAAACATATCATGTATTTAATCCTAAGATATGTAATTTATACAGATTATTTGCTAAATGTAAAAACGTTAATGTAATTCTTACTCCATTTAATAATTTTATTGATATAATTCAAAAGCATTTAGACAATAATACTGATACTAGGCAATTAGAGTTATTTATGTTACATCAGGGGTGGTTAAATGAAGAGATTCGTATAAATAATTTAGCTAGAATGCCAGTTGGACAGTATAAAACAAATGCAATTTTAACAAGACTTGACTTTTTTTGGCCAGATATTACTAGTGAAATGTTATCAGATATTATTGATCAGTCTTTTAAAAGGATAAATAAAATGATGGATAGGGAACAAATATTAAAGCATTTAGATTTCATTTCACAGATGGCCCCGGCGGCTTTTTATTTAATGGATATTAATGGTAAATTTATTAGTGTTAATGAAGGAACTTTAAAAGCCACTGGAGCAGTAAAAAAAGAAAATATAATCAACAAAACAGTATATGAACTATACAAAAATAAAGAAGTTGCAGACGCACTTCAAAAAGATATTGATGAGGTAATAAAAACTGGTAAAACCTCTATAAAAGAAGATAAAATTATTGATGTATCGACAGGTGGTTATAAATATTTTACAGCTATTAGGGCGCCATTGCGTGATTATGATAGTGAGATATTTGGAGTTATAGGAACCTCTGTAGAAATAACTGCTGAAAAAGAAGCAGAACAATTGAAACATGAAAATAAAAAATTGGAAGCACAAAATACAATGAATCAAATCATGTTAGAAAAAGAAATAGCAGAAGCAGAACGCCTACGTCTTGAAAATGAAGTACAAAAACTTGAAAATGAAAAACAAAGAGCTGTATTAGAAGAGCAAGACAGATTTAGAAAATTCGTAGGTCAGGTAGTCCATGATATCCGTTCACCATTAGCAAGCCTCAGAGGATTAGTTGACGCATCAGGTAATATAATTCCAGAACAAGAGCGTATTACCCTGCGCCAGGCTTCAATGCGTATAACTGATATTGCACAGAATATGTTAAGAGAATATAAAAATGAAGCGGCTGAAAATGAAATAGCCGAGCCAGTGTTAGTCCCGGCAGCCATATTAGAAGTTCTTAGTGAAAAAAGATATGAATATAATTCTGTAAATTTTAATCATGACTTTTTACCGAATACAGATTTTGCTTTTATTCAAATAGAACCTAGCCAGTTTAAACGTATGATATCAAATTTACTAAATAATGCGGTAGAAGCTATAGAGGGTAAATCAGCTGGAAGAATTAATCTGATTTTAAATGTTGACGCTGAGTGGGTAAATATTACTATAACTGACAATGGCAAGGGTATGCCAAAAGAATTAATTGAAAAAATAGAAAATGATATTGCTGTAAGTGAGGGCAAAGAAAATGGCTCAGGAATTGGCTTTACCCAGATACGTGATACCATTAAACGTAATTTTGGTAAGTTTAAAATTTTTTCTACAGTAGATGTCAGAACAAGTATTTTAATAAAATTTCCTAAAATACCAGCTCCATACTGGATTGCCCAGGAGATTAAAATAA
>JAJFBO010000066.1 GCA_020697025.1 Burkholderiales bacterium | reverse complement strand
CACTTCTTTGTGGAGCTCCATTAACGGTAACTTTGCCTACAGAATTAAATTTCGCTACTGCCTCTTTTAGATTTACCCAAAATGGAAGTGTAACACTTATAGTATTACCTTCTATTTTCCCTTCAATAGAATTTATTGAATAACTAAGTATTTCCTTTTCATAACTTGGAGCTGTCCTTGCTTCTACATTGTAAGACTTTGTTGATCCATCTGCTGCAGTAACTGTATAAATAACCGGATTTGTCAAGTCTATTATTGTGCCATCTCCATTATCATCGCTTACTTGCGGTACATCAATATCATTTATCCTTGCTGTTATTTTAACCCCTGTAATTTTGAAATTAATTCTCAGATTATTTAAAACTGTATTATATGGTAGAATTAATTTAATACTTCCACTCTCCTCATTTATTTCAGACGGATAATCTAAAAACCCACTTGCTGCATAATATGTTATAGATTTTGCTGTATTTCTCACAATTTCAGTTATAACAGTATAATTCTTGGTTGACCCATCTGCTGCAGTAACTGTATAAATAACCGGATTTGTCAAGTCTATTGTTGTGCCATCTCCGTTATCATCACTTACTTGTGGTACATCAACATCATTTATTCTTGCTGTTATTTTAACACCCGTCATTTTGAAATTGATTCTCAAATTATTTAAAACTGTATTATACGGTAGAACTAGTTTAATAATTCCACTTTCCTCATTTATTGCAGCCGGATAATTCTCATGTCCCTTTATTATATATTGCGTTATTGATTTTTCTGTGCTTGCCCCTAACTCAACAGTAACGGTATATTTCTTTATCGATCCATCTGCTGCAGTAACTATATAAACAACCGGATTTGTTAAATCAATCTCAGTTCCAGCACCATTGTCATTACTTACCTGAGGGATTTCCTCTCCATTAACCAAAGCTGTTATTTTTACCCCAGTAAATTTAAAATTGATCTTTCGATTCTTTAAATCTGTTTTATAAGGCAACCTTAACATAATACTTCCACTTGCATCATCTATTGAAACAGCATGGTCTGCAATCCCACTTACTTGGTAAGATGTAATTGCTTTTTCTGTACTCGGATCCATTTTTACAGTTACAGTATACCTCTTTATTGTTCCATCACCTGCAGTAACTGTATAAGTGACTGGGTTTGTCAGGTCAATTATCGTTCCATTTCCCTCATCATCACTTATCTGTTCTACATCAACCCCATTTATCAGAGCTGTGATTTTAACTCCTGTGGTTTTAAACTTGATTTTATGATTCGTTAAATTTGTATTATAGGGTAAACTTAGACTAATATTACCATTTTCCTCATCTATGGAAACATGCCGCGTCTCAAAACCACTTACTGCATAATATGTTATAGATTTTGCTGTATTTCTCACAATTTCAGTTATAACAGTATAATTCTTGGTTGACCCATCTGCTGCAGTAACTGTATAAACAACCGGATTGGTTAAGTCTATTGTTGTGCCATTTCCTTCATCATTACTTACCTGAACTACCTCAACCCCATTTATCAGAGCCGTTATTTTTTCCCCTGTTGTCTTAAACTTGATTTTATGGTTTGTTAAATTTGTATTGTAAGGTAATGTTAAAATAATTCTACCATTTTCTTCATCTATCGAGACAGGATAGTTTTCAAAATTACTTACTGCATATCTAGTTATTGATTTGTCTGTTTTTTGCGCCATATTTACTGATACTATATAACTCTTGGTCGAGCCATCAGCTGCAGTAACTATATATGTGACTGGATTTGTCAGGTCTATTGTTGTACCAGTTCCTTCATCATCACTTACCTGGTCTACCGCAACACCATTTATCAGAGCTGCTACTTTTTCGCCTGTTGTTTTAAACTTTACTTTATGGCTTGTTAAATCTGTACCATATGGTAATATTAAAGCAATCTTTCCACTCGCCTCGTCTATAGCCCCAGTATATGCAGGCAAGTCGCTTAATGTATAATGTGTTATTGCTTTATCAGTTTTTAATGCAATAGTTGCTGTTGCCGTATAATCATTGGTAGTTCCATCTCTAGCAATAACTTTGTAAACTACAGGGCTGCTAAAATCACCGGTTAGCGCCACCGCGCCCGCTCTATCTGCCTGATGTTTGACATTGCCTACAGATACAGTCGCACCTGTTGTAGTAAAGGATATTTTTAAATTAGTTATATCAGTGCCATAAGGTAATGTAAATGAAATAGTTTTTTCACGCTGATTAATATCGGCCATAATACTATTTACTTTATATGAGGTTATTTCCTTTGCTGAACTAGGGCCAGGTACCGGATCTGATCCACCGCCAGCACTGCTGCCTCCTCCTCCGCCTCCACAACTAGTTAACATAAATAAGCAAAAAACGCCAAGGTAAAACACTGTTGTTTTAAGTTGTTTTATTAATAAATTCATATATCTAATCTCCAATTGAGTTATATAAACTATAAAGTGTCCGAGAAAGATACATACACGGAAATTAACACCGTGCGGGCATAACTATCTATTGACGAACTTTATAAAAAATGCAAATGTTTAATTGGATAATACAAGATGATAATAAATATTATAAAAAACTTTATTTATTAATATAAACTTTAAAAATAGAACAATATATAAATATTTTTGATAAAAGCACAAGTATAAATCAACAGGCAAGAAAATGCCTGGCAAGGGTAAGTAAAATACAACCTACGGTAAATTTCCTAAGACGTGCAGCAGTCTTCCAGAATTTACACATTAAGTGAAATTTATTTAACCTTATCTATATTTAAAATTGATCCTATCTAAAAGTTTAACTTTCTTTTTATTATCCCAATTATGTTTACTCTATCAGGCACAGACTTAGTAAGCAATCTCCAGCTTATAGCAGCCTTTTATAGTAAATTATTTTATAAGCTTAAAATTATACCACAAAACCTAAGGGTAAGTCGATTTTTTTTATGGATATATCTTAACCTACTGATATCAAACAAATAAATTACCTTTTATTTTTAAGCTTAATTTTGTAGCTTATGCTTATAATTCTACATATATTTTATAGTATAATATTGCATGAAAAATTTTATGGCACAATTAGCTAACAAAAATAACAGTCAGCCTTTTTTAATTAATCTCGGCTTATTTGTAATATTCCTGGTATGGAATTGCCATCAGCCATTAGTCGCTGATGATTTTGTCAGATCTGCTATAGATGTATTAAATAATGGTACATTATTTTTAGCCTTAAAAAATAGTTATTATGGCTGGAGCGGAAGACTTAGTGCTGAAATACTCGCCTACGTCTTGTTTAGTAAATCATATCTTAGTTACTTTATACCTTTAATTAATATTGTCAACTCACTGGTACTAGTTTCTATTTTAAATCTAATTTATAAATTGGCCTTGGGCAAAAATCATAAAAGTAAACTGGGCTTATTTAGCTTACTTTATTTGACATATTTTATTTTAATTGGCACTTTTGCCCAGGATTTTTTATGGAAAACTGTTGCGATACAATATGCCTGGGGAGCCTTAATCCTATTAACTATTATCTGGAAATTTTATATAACTTTAGAAATAAAACAAAATGACCCATGGTGGCAGATTTTACTCTACGGTTTAGGCGGAATATTTATCGGTTTTTACAACGAAATTTATATTGCTTTCATAGCCGATATATATTTAAGTGTATTTATAGTGTATATAGTTTTTAAAAAGCCTTTATATAATTTAATCAAAACTCAATATATTATCTTTTTATTAGCCGTAGTAATTTGCGGAATAATTTCGATTAAAGCGCCAGGCAACTTTTTGCGCCAGCAAACTTATTTGTCAAAAGGCAATATTTTGCATTATGGAATTTTGAGTAAAGTTTTTATGACTTATGTTCAATTTTTTAGGTACGGCTACCATATTGTTTTCGCTTTTATTTTATTATGGATCGGGATTTCGACCTATAGAAACCGTAAGATTATTCCGCATAAACTAGTTATAACTCTCAGTTTTTTACTAATTTTATTAAATATACACATACTTTCTTTTGTGGAAGTTGCCTATTTTTCGCCAATTAGCGGACGCATGCTTCTTATAATGGACAGCATCATATTTTTGACTTTCTTTAAATTTTTTCACTACAAGTTAAGAAATTTTGATATAGAAAAATATAACTATTTCTTTTATAATATAGGGCTAATAATTATCGCATACGTGACTATTTCGTATTACCAGTTATATAAATTTAATTTGAAGCGTGAAAAAATCTTAAAAAATAATGCTGCAGCGAATTTAGCTGTACCTAGAAATTGCACAAATATAATTTTAAAATACCCAGTCTACTTTGATGATATAACCGAAAATAAAAAAGATTTTAGAAATATAGGTTTTGCTGCATTTTATGGTAAGAAAAGCATTGTTACAGGAGCTTGTAGTGAATAAAAAAATAAGTGTGTTTATTCCTATGAAAAATGAAAGCTCCACTATTTCTCTACTCTTTAATAGAGTTTTGCCAGTTTTAGAAAAAACTCTTCTTGATTATGAAATAATTGTTGTAAATGATGGCAGCACAGATAATACATTAGACTTACTTATTGAATATCAAAAAACAATTAATAACCTAGTAATAATTGATTTATCACGTAATTTTGGTAAGGAAGCAGCCCTATATGCCGGGTTTGCCAATGCTTTGGGAAATTGTGTAATTGCAATAGATGCAGATTTGCAAGACCCCCCTGAATTGATATTGCAAATGATCCGGTACTGGCAGGAAGGTTATGAAATTGTAACTGCAGTACGTGAAGAGCGTATTCATGATTCATTTATAAAAAAATCTACAGCAAATTTATTTTATAAACTAATAAATAGAATTAGTGATACCAGGTTTGAACCTAATGCTGGAGATTACCGGCTGCTTGACCGTGTAGCGGTTGATGCTTTTTTATCCTTAGATGAAAGAGTACGGTTTAATAAGGGTTTATTTAGCTGGCTTGGTTTTCGTGAAAAATTTGTATATCATAGTCGTGAACCGCGATCAGCCGGTACTACTAAATGGAGTTATTGGAAGTTAATACGTTTTTCCCTGGATGGAATAACCAGTTTTAGTGTATTTCCGTTAAAAATATGGACATTTATTGGGCTATTAACCTCACTATCTGCATTTGTATATGCAATATATTATTTCATTCGTACGATGATATTTGGCATAGATGTTCATGGCTATCCATCATTACTTTTGTTTATGCTATTTTTCAGTGGACTTCAGATGATTGGAATTGGCGTACTTGGCGAATATATTGGCCGGTTGTTTATTGAAACTAAACGCCGGCCGCTATATTTAATTAGAAATATTTATCGTAACATTAATAAGTCCAGTTAAATATTACTCTGGGCTGCCATAACTCGCTGCCAAAGCTAGGTGGCTGCTGCAAATACACCATCCTTGCCCAAATATTCATGTTAGTACGTGGTATACGATAAAGAAGTGATGCGTCATACTCTGTAATCTGGGTAACTTGTGATGCATATACCTGATTAATAAAAAATTGCGACATGGATAAGTTAAACTTTAATGATTTATCCAAAAATGATGTGCTATTTCTGATAGTATATGCATAACCTGAACCTAATTCAGCTAGTGAAGTCAGTGCTGGCGTAGTATATAATGGATCAATTTCCATACCATAGGTATACGGGGTAACCATACCGCCATTTAAATATGAACCATTATTTCCAAAAATATTATTAAATGATATACTGGTAATATTATCCCCGATATTCAAGGCTATTTTAGCACCCAGACCATTACTTGATATATTGCCAAGTGTAGTCGTTTGATTTGGCGACATCACCTGATTAGTAATTGCCGAACCTGCAGAAGTTTGAGTAAATGCCTGTAACCCAAAATCGATACTGGTTAATTTGGTTAAATCAACATGGTAAGAGTTATTAAGGTACGCCATATTCGCATAATCGGCAAAATTATACAGCCATAATTGCCCGGTATAACTATTTACCGGGTTCCAGGTGATACCAACTCCACTGGTACCGCCAGTTGGTTGGCTATTAGTTAATACCCCTTTTGTAGTATTATAGAAATTTTGTGGGCCATACCACCCATTAGGATATTGTAAATATCCCCACGCTGTATACCCGGTTACTAACAAACTTGGCAGGGCCTGCACATTTATCAATACTCCCTGATAAGAGTTATTTCCCATTGCATAAGTTCCACCCTGAGCTGAGCCAAAGCTATTTACCCATGGAGTCGTAATTAAAATATTACCCACAGAAATATCTATTTTATTGCTATACTGATAATTTATATATGCCTGTGTAGGAGCTATCTGCCCTGTTGTCCTATAAGTATCGGCACTACCATTATCATTGACGTGCTCGCCAACATCTGTGTTAAAAGTCATGTTTTCATGATTGATTGGACGATTTTCTCCAGCTATCACACTAATACCAATATTATATGTGCCATTTGCTGTATCAAGTCTACTATCATACCCCATATTTAAATCTATTGGGTCTTGTAAATAGTTATACGGCGAAATATAAGACTTTTTTAAATCTTTGATTTCCTGTTCTGTCATTTTCACGCTTACGTCATTACGAAACTCATCTTCTACTGTATCATCTGCAGAATCATTTTTTGCTACTGCACTTTCAGTATCTATTGGCACTGCCATAGGTAATGCATTAACATTCAGGGCTTTAACCGTCATAAATGCTAACAGGCATAATTTATTTAACTTAGTAATATATTTTAGATATTTATTTTCTTTTTTCAATATACATACTAATATATATATATTAAAAATAGCCGCGAAATAGCGTCTACTCATTTAATAATCCTCTTTTTACAAATATTTTAACCGCGTATTATACAATAAATTAGCAAAAATGGGAAGTTTTATACTAATCAACTATGGTATAATGCTCGGTTGTATTTTATAGAATTGCCCAAAATTCGGGATTAATAAAAAGAAAGTTAAAATTAATATGAGAAATATTCGCAATATTGCAATCATTGCCCACGTCGATCACGGAAAAACTACCTTAGTAGACAAATTACTCCAGCAGGCTGGAACATTTTCAACCCATCAGGCTATTGTTGAACGCGTTATGGATAGCAATGATCTTGAAAAAGAACGTGGTATCACTATTTTAGCTAAAAATGTGTCATTAGACTATAAAGGTACCCGTATAAATATAGTAGATACACCAGGACACGCCGATTTTGGCGGTGAAGTTGAACGAGTGCTTGGGATGGTTGATGGCGTGTTATTATTAGTTGATGCAGTTGAAGGGCCTATGCCCCAAACCAGATTTGTAACTAAAAAAGCTTTAGCATTAGGTCTTAAACCAATTGTGGTAATTAATAAAATTGATCGTCCAGGCGCCCGTTCTGAATGGGTTATTGACCAGACATTTGATTTATTTGATAAACTAGGTGCTACTGAAGAGCAATTAGATTTTCCTGTAGTATATGCTTCAGCCCTAAATGGGTTTGCCACACTGGAAGAAAGCAATATCACTAATAATATGGAAGCATTATTCGATACAGTTTTAAAACATGTACCAGCACCAGATGCTGATGTTAATGGCAGCTTGCAATTACAGATTTCTGCCCTTGATTATTCATCTTTTGTAGGTCGTATTGGTATTGGCCGCATTAGACAAGGTAAAATCAAACCTGGCCAGCAGGTGATTTTGGCAACTGGGGTTGACGGCACAAAAAAAATCGCAAAAATTAATCAGGTCCAAGTTTTTAACGGCCTGGAACGAACTAATGTAGATGAAGCTGAAGCTGGTGACATAGTCTTGATTAATGGTATTGAAGAACTAGGTATTGGGCAAACTATTTGTGATATAACTAATCCTGAGCCATTGCCTATGCTTATTATTGATGAACCAACACTAAGCATGAATTTCCAGGTTAATACTTCGCCGCTTGCCGGAACTGAAGGTAAATTTGTTACAAGCCGACAAATACGCGATAGATTGAATAAAGAATTACTGACTAACGTAGCACTGCGTGTTGAAGATACTGAAAGTGCTGATATATTCCTGGTTTCTGGTCGTGGTGAATTACATTTAACAATTTTACTGGAAAATATGCGCCGTGAAGGCTATGAATTAGCTGTTGCTAAACCATATGTAGTAATGAAGCAAATTAATGGTGAAAAATGTGAACCCTACGAACTATTAACTGTTGATATCGAAGAAGAAAACCAAGGTGCCGTAATGGAAGAACTTGGTCGCCGCCGGGGTGAATTAGTAGATATGTCATCTGATGGCAAAGGACGCAGCCGCTTGGAATACCGTATTCCTGCACGTGGTTTAATTGGGTTTCAGGGAGACTTTTTAACCCTTACCCGCGGTACTGGTCTTATATCTCATGTATTTGATGATTATGGCCCGGTAAAAGCTGATATCCCTGGTCGTCATAATGGAGTTTTGATATCTCAGGAGCATGGTGAGGCAGTTGCTTATGCACTATGGAACCTTGAAGACCGTGGACGTATGTTTGTATCGCCTGGGGACAAATTATATGAAGGCATGATTATTGGAATTCATAGCCGTGAAAATGATTTGGTAGTTAATCCGATCAAAGGTAAAAAATTAACTAATGTACGTGCTTCCGGGACTGATGAGGCAGTTAGGCTTACTACACCTATTTCATTAACTTTGGAACGGGCTATTGAGTTTATTGACGATGATGAATTAGTTGAAATTACACCAAAAAATTTACGTCTGCGTAAGCGGTTCTTAAATGAACTTGAGCGTAAGCGTGCATTTAAAAAATAATATATATGGCCAACTTTTAGTTGGCCTTTTTATTTAAATTACCGCAAATTAGTTATTGCTATTATGTAGTCCAAGAACGAGAAAATAACAAGACCAAATATAATGCTGATGATTTTATTAAATTTAATTCAGCATCAAAGAGTAATGATCCGTTAGCAAAATATTAAGGGGCTTTATTACCATGTTACTAGGAATACTATATTTTAATTCTGGCGGTATACTTTTAGGCTGAATGTTGGCAGCATTGAAAACAAGTGCTCGAATATGTCAGCCTGAATCTGCTCAAATTTTGCCAAATCATAAGTAGTTGTATATGCATATACTTCCAGAGGCAATCCACCAATATTTAATGGGTCAAGATGACGTACCATAGTTAATTCATTATGGTTTATATCTTTATGGTTTTTCAAATAATCCTGAAAAACTACCCGAAATAATGTAAGATTGATAAACTCATTTTCCGGACTAGCCAGCATATACTCCCGAACTACCGCTAAATCTTTTAATTTTTCCAAAAGTAAATTATCACAGGCCATAACACTATCCGAATCAAGATATACCGCACGTTTGATGCGTCTGCTGCTGGCTTCTTCCAGGGGCCGCCAGTTATGTACGACTTCACTTATTAACATATAAGTTGGTACACTGGCTATAGTATTATCCCCATTTCTTATTTTTACAGTGTTAATTGAAATATCTAAAACCCTGCCATCAACACCATATTTAGCAAGACTTACCCTGTCGCCGATACGGACAATATCTAAAGCAGTAGCTTGAATGCTTGCTATAATACCTAGTAGTGTATCCCTAAATATTAAAACAAACACCGCAGATACCGCTCCAACCCCGGTTAATAACGCCCAAGGAGACTTTTGGAGAGAAAATGAAATGACTAATACCACTCCAATTATCCATATAAATAAAATAATCACTTTTAAATAGCTATAAATAGGATACTGCTTAGCAAAATCGAAATGCTTTTCATAATAAATATTAATTGACCAGACTATACGGCTAAGAATAACCATGCACGTAACAAAAATATATAATAAAGCTATTTTATTCAGTACGACTGCTTCATAATTTGAATATATATCGCTATGTTCAGTAACCATCATACTCCCTGACCATATGACTAAGCCTGATACTATATGCGCAAATGCATGTAAAGTTTGATTATTGGATAAAACACTCAAAAAAGCAGAACTTTGGGCATTTACAAATCTATTGGTTATAAGTTTGATTATTAGTTCTACAACATAATATGCAATCACTGCTGAAACCAGTATAATCAATAAAACAACTGCAGCACTGACAATATGGAGCCAACCCGAAGCATTTAACATTGGTTCCAG
>JAJFBO010000065.1 GCA_020697025.1 Burkholderiales bacterium | reverse complement strand
CCCAACATAAAAGAAAATTGCAAACATCCCAAATAATAAATTAGCATGATTTAGTGCATAAGGCCGTCCACGCTGTGCGTTAAAATCGTGATCTTCTTTAGTATGTAAAAATTTCCAGATTAAGAAAGCTATTAATAAGAAAAATAAGAATAGAAATATATAGGGATATTTTAGATGTTCATGATGAATATTAACCTGAAGTAAAGTATAAAAAACCATCACGCCTGCAATTGGCGCAACTGCAGTAGCCAATGAATTAAAACCGCCAGCTAAATTCAGGCGGCTTGCTCCGGTTTTTTTGTCCCCTGATATAATTACTAAGGGATTAGCTGAAATTTGCAGAAATGTAAAACCAAAACCAATTGAAAATAAACCAATTAAAAAAACAGGATAACTTTTAAACATAGCTGCTGGAATAAAAATTAAACATCCTAATGCTGATAAAGCTAAGCCAAATAAAATAAGACCTTTATAACCAAGCTTATAAAAAAATGGTGATCCAAGCATTGAACAAACCACATAAAATAAAGAACCTATAAAATATGCTATAAAAAAAGCAAATGATACAAAATTTGCCTGAAATTGATTTAAAACAAACAAGTGCTTTAAAATTGGTGTTAGTAAATCATTTAAACATGTTACAAATCCCCAGCCGAAAAATAAAAAAAGTAATACAATAAAATTAACATTATTTTTCGAAAGCATGTGGTGGATATCCCATTAATTAACTAGTAAGATCATCATTGTACCTAAAATTATAGCAAAAATGCAAATAAGTCTGATTAAACTCAGGGCAAACGCATCTAAATATTATCTGAGAGTATGCTATATAGGTTAATGTTATGCTTTTATATGAGATATGTTATTACGGATAGTATATTTGTTGAAAGCTTTAATTCTCATTAAAAGATCCGAGAATTAACCGGACAAAAAAGCACCAGCTGCTTGATAAAATAGCCTAATCACTCTAATATCAATGCGTAGGAAAATGTTGAAGCATATTGGGCAAACCCGCAGGGCTTAAACACTCTTATTGCGAATAATTAAGATTCGTTTGCCCTGCCTTATATATCATCTCAACTAATAATCTTGATAGAAAATATTATTTGGTGTTTGGGAAAAATATGATTAAGCATTCTAGCCACTTAAAATTTATAAGTCTGTTCACATATTCATTACGGTATTACGGTTTATCTATGAGGGATTACCTTCTAAAAATTTTTTCAGCTTTGGAATTTTAGCATCTAATAACGGAGATGCGTATACAGCACACTTCATAAAGAAAAAAGGTAAAGTATCTATTTCACTCAATTTATCGTGGTGAGCATACCACTTGGTGGCTTCTTTACGTTGCTCAGAAGCACCAACAAAAACATTATCCAGTACACCATCTGTTAGAATCTCACGTTTTTTATACTTGTTCTCAACTTCTTTTTTGCTAGCAGTTTTTACGTGCAAGTACCATATTTCAATATTTGGGATTTTTATATCTTCTATATCTTTAGGTGGTACACTTGGGTTAATTTCAAATATGAAAGCTCTTCCACCAGAATCAATGCTCATACCTTGTATGTTTTTAATACGAGTACTCATCTCGGAACTACCAAGTTCTGACTTAATAAACTCACCACTTTCACCTAATTGGAACTGTCTAAAGTCCACCTGTCTCCAGTCAAGATATATTGGCAAGGTTCCATTAACACCAAAATTTGTTGTTAAAGGACTTTCAGAATCCGGTCTTTCCCATGTCAAAAAAGTGCAAAATGGCTCATTAACTTTACATTTATGCGGTAAAATAGAACTTAGAAATTTTGCTGTATCTATTTTCTGGTTAAATACTAAAGAGTTTTGAGTACTAAGAGCACAGTATACATACTCTGACTTGCCCCAAGCTATACCAGAACATAAAAATAATGCCGTACACAGACTAAAAAAGTAAGCGTTAAATGAAGCTTTGACTGCTCTTTCAACAATTGTAGTTCTAATTATTTTAGCAGAAACTTGTCTTAGTTTAGTTTCCATTTTCTTATATCCTTTTAATTAGTATACCTTTAGGAGACATTTAAACATAAACTTCATTATGATTTTAAACCAGCCGTAATAGTATTGTACCAGACTTTAAAAGAAAATACAATACCTGATTCGGATCAGCAGGGCAAACGCATCAAAATATTATCTGAGAGTATGCCATATAAGTTAATGTTATGCTTTTATGGAGGCATAACACAATTGATAGTATGTTTATCGAAAGCTTTAATTCATTAGAAAATCCAAGAGTTGAGCATACAAAGAAACATTTACTCCTTGATATAATAGCTTTATCATTAATGGCAACTATGTCTGGAGCACAATGTTATACAGAAATAGAACTATTTGGCGAGATTCATAATGATTGGTTAATGTTAAAGTATTGGGCTGCACCGCAGGGATTAGCTAATTTAATTGATAAAAATTAAGATGCGTTTGCCCTGAATTAAACCTCTTTTTTTAACTGCTCCAGAATTGCAGGATTTTCAAGAGTGGAGATATCCTGTGTAATTTCCTCATTTCTGGCAATACTTCTTAGTAAACGTCGCATTATTTTTCCTGAGCGTGTCTTAGGCAGGCTATTACTAAAACGAATTTCATCAGGTTTTGCAATTGGGCCTATCTCTTTGATAATCCACTTGACAAGCTCTTTAGATAACTCATGAGCTTTGTCTCCTACCGGGCAGGCGGTACCTTTACATACTACAAAAGCAAATATCGATTCACCTTTAATATCATGTAATTTGCTTACAATTGCTGCTTCAGCAACTTGTGGATGTAAAGTCAGCGCAGATTCTATTTCCATAGTACTTAATCTATGTCCAGATACATTTAAAACATCATCAATCCGCCCTAGTATCCAAAAGCGTTCTTCACTATCTAAATACGCTGAGTCCCCAGCGACATAATATTTGCCATTAGCAATATATTTAGGAAAATATGATTTAATAAATAGCTCTGGATTATTCCAGATAGTTCTAATTTGCGATGGAAATGGACGCTTTATTACTAAATATCCATTATTATTTGGCTTTACTAGATTACCTGACTCATCAACTATATCTGCCATAATACCCGGAATTGGCCCGGAACAGGAGCCAGGCTTCATCTTATCTATTCCAGGTATTTGACTTAGCATATGAGAACCAGTTTCTGTTTGCCACCAGGTATCAACTATAGGACAACGTTTTTTGCCAATTACTTCATAATACCAAAGCCATGCTTCAGGATTAATTGGTTCACCAACTGACCCAAGTAGTCGTAATGATGTTAAATCAAACTGCTTTGGCAAAGATGCATCGATTTTGATTAGACTACGAATTGCTGTAGGTGCAGTATAAAATATACTAACTTTGTGTTTATCTATCACTTGCCAAAAACGCCCGGCATTCGGGTAAGTTGGTATCCCCTCAAATATTATTTGGGTAGCACCAACTGCTAAAGGACCATAGCACACATATGTATGCCCGGTAATCCACCCCACGTCTGCCGTACACCAAAATATATCAGAATGAATCTTAATATCAAAAACCCATTGCATAGTTAAAATAGCGCCTAATAAGTATCCGGCACTCGAATGCTGAACCCCTTTAGGAGCCCCAGTACTGCCGGAAGTATATAAAATAAATAAAGGGTGTTCACTATTAACCAACTCTATTTCACAAGTATCTGGCTGGTCTTTCACCAAATTATGCCACCAAATATCCTGTGCTTTTTCAAAATGGCAATCCTCCTGAGTCCGTTTGTTTACTATAATACTTTTTATTGGACTTTTATCACCCAAAATTTGCAGTGCTTCATCAACATTTGCTTTTAATGGCAAAGTTTTTCCTCCACGCTCCTGCGCATCTGCTGTAATTACATATGCGGCTTTTGCATCAGTAATTCTTTCTGCTAGTGATTTTGCAGAAAATCCACCAAACACTACAGAATGTATTGCCCCTATTCTGGCGCAAGCTTGCATAGCAACCACAGCTTCAATACTATTTGGCATATAAATTATTAAGCGTTCACCTTTTTTTACACCAATTTGCTTTAAACCATTAGCAAAACGGCACACCATGGCTAATAGTTCCTGATAATTTACCATAGTAACATGGCCGTCGTCAGCTTCAAAAATAATAGCTGTTTTGTGCGGATTAGCTGCTACATGCCTATCCAGGCAGTTATATGAAATATTTAGCTGTCCATCTTCAAACCATTTATAGAAAGGGGTATTGGTTTCATTTAGTATTTTGGTAAACGGTTTATCCCAGGTAATATATTCTAAAGCCAGTTCACCCCAAAAACTGGTATAGTCGGTTTGGGCTTTCCAGTTTAGTTCATTAAGTTTTTCCTGGGTTAAATTTGCCTGATTTAAAAATTCTGGGCTTGGAGCAAAAACACTACCTGTATGAGTAACTGATTTTAATTTAGACATATACAATTCTCCTAAAAAAGCAGTTAACATTAAATTAATAATATTTGCTGTTTTTTGAAGACAATTTACTGTAAATACTTCATAATCCATACCATATAAAAAAACCATTCATATTTATATAAATGGTTTTATTAATATTTGAGATAATATTAAATTAAGTTTATGGGTTAAAAATATCTTTTAATTTATCTATAAATGTCTTGGTTTTTGGATAATGCTTTGTTGATTTTTCGCCCCCAAGCTCTGTTTCAAATTGACGTAAAATTTGTTTTTGCGCCTCAGTCAGCTTAACTGGGGTTTCAACTAACATATGACAATATAAATCGCCCTGGCCAATCCCGCGTATGGATTTTACGCCTTTTTCCTTGACCCGAAGCGAACTATTATTTTGAGTTCCTTCCGGAACCTTTAATTTGACAATTTTACCGTCTAGAGTCGGAATATCAACTTCCCCACCAAGTGTTGCCGTTATAAAACTAATTGGCACTTCACAGTGCAGATCTCTGCCCTGCCGTGTAAAGGTTTTATGCTGACGAACACGAATATGGACATATAAATCTCCATTTGGTCCACCATTTAAACCAGCTTCACCTTCTCCTGTCAGACGTAAAGTAGCGCCATCATCAACTCCTGCCGGAATATTGACATTAACTTTCCGGTTTTCTTTAACCAGTCCTACCCCATGGCATGCATTACACTTATCTTTTATCATTTTGCCTGAACCATTACAGTCTGGACAAGTTTGCTGTACTGAAAAAAACCCTTGCGCAAACCTAACTTGTCCATGCCCCTTACATGTTGTACAGGCAACTACATCAGAACCTTTTTTAGCACCGCTGCCGCTACATGTACTGCACTTTTCAGTCCTGGGAAAAGTTATTTGTTTTTCAGCTCCAAATGCTGAGTCTTCCAAAGTTACATCAATTTGATATTCCAGGTCAGAACCCCTGGCTGCGCCATTAGTTCCACGTCTACTACTACGCCTGCCGCCACCAAAAATATCCCCAAAATTTTCAAATATGTCTTCAAATCCACCACCATGGGCAAACCCTTCAAAGCCAGAAGGACCACCTGATGCTGAATTACCTCCTACTCCTGCATGACCAAATTGGTCATACATTTGTTTTTTTTGTGGATCGGATAATACGGCATACGACTCTTGAAGTTCCTTGAATTTTTCTTCAGATTGTTTTTTTTCGGCCTCGGGGAGTGTTGAAACACGATCCGGATGAAATTTCATTGCTAATTTTCGATAAGCTTTCTTGATTTCTTCATCACCCGCACTTTTACTAACACCTAACACTTCGTAATAATCACGCTTTGCCATAATAGAATTTAACCTTTAAATATAAATACTTAATAGTATATAAGTGCATAAAACAAAAAAACAATAGCTATACAAATTATATTTATAAGTATAACCTAGAGCAGCTTGTTCATCAAACCGCTAATAAAATATTTTAAAGACTATAATACATCTCATATTCAATTGGGTGACTAGTCATACGATATTTATCCACTTCAGCTTGCTTAAGTTCAATAAATGCATCAATCCACTCATCGCTAAACACATTACCACGTTTTAAAAAGTCACGATCCTGGTCTAAATTATGTAAGGCTTCTTCCAGGCTACCACATACCTGAGGTATGTTTGCCAGCTCTTCTTTAGATAACTCATACAAATTTTTATCTGAAGCGGCTCCGGGATCAATTTTATTAATAATCCCATCAATACCTGCCATCATCATAGCAGAATAAGCTAAGTATGGATTAGCCATAGCATCAGGAAAACGCACTTCAATTCGTTTAGCTGCTTCACCCTGAGTTACCGGAATACGAATTGATGCAGAACGATTTCGCGCAGCATAAGCTAATATAACCGGAGCTTCATAACCTGGTACCAAACGTTTATATGAATTAGTAGAAGGATTGGTAATTGCATTTAATGCCTTGGCATGCTTGATAATTCCACCAATATAATATAAGGCAGTTTGAGATAAACCAGCATAACCATTTCCTGCAAAC
>JAJFBO010000064.1:6574-9354 GCA_020697025.1 Burkholderiales bacterium | reverse complement strand
ATACTGGCTAAAGGTATATAATTTACCTGAAGGCAGTCGTATAACCCGCGGCAAGCCAATTGTTAATTTGCTGCCGTTACAACAAAACGAAAAGATAACCAGTATTTTACCGGTTAGGGAATTTACTGCCGATAAATTTGTTTTTATGGCAACCAAGCAAGGTGTGGTTAAAAAAGTAGACCTCACAGCTTTCGCCAGGCCAAGCAGCCGGGGCATTATTGCCATAAATCTTGATGAAGGTGATGAATTAGCCGGAGTTGCCCTAACTGATGGCACACATGAAATTATGCTATTTTCTGATGGCGGTAAAGCTGTACGCTTTAATGAAAGCGGTGTACGCCATATGGGACGAACAGCCAGGGGGGTGCGTGGTATTAAACTTCAGAGTAAAGCACAGGTAGTACAACTGCTTACCACTAATGATGAAAATGCCCAAGTCCTGACAGTTACGCAAAATGGTTTTGGCAAGCGCACTAAAGTTTCAGAATATCGTTTGGCTTCCCGTGCCACTCAGGGGGTTATTGCTATTGGTGTTACAGCCAAGAACGGTAAGTTAGTTACTGCGCAAATTGTTGCCGATGATGATGAAATCATGATTATAACTTCTGGTGGTGTATTAATACGTACTAAAGTAAACTCAATTCGTGAAACCGGACGTTCAGCGCAAGGGGTAAAGTTAATTGACCTAGGTAAAGATGAACTATTAGTTGATATTGCGACCGTTGATGAAAAAGAAGAAATTTTTGAAAGCGAGCAGTTTACAGCTGATATCGAAGGTGAAACTTCTCTACTTTAGTGATTTATAAATTACTTTACATAAAAACCAGGTACAAAATAGACCTGGTTTTTTATGTTAAATCAATACTTGGTGCTTTTATTTCGAGAGTGGAAGTCTTGATCTATTCTGCTATTCCAGGGGATTTTTCATCCGTATCAGGTTTAGGTTTAGAATGATCAACTTAATTATTTTTTGTAAAATTAGCAACCTACTAACATTATTATATACTAATAAACAAAAAATGCAATGACCAATTTTAAATTAGCAATATATTAAATTATAAACTATTGCTTGAACTAAAATATTTTCTAGGACAAAGACATAACGCCAGATAACCATAGGCTTAATGAAATTATTGAACACAATACTAAACCTACAAATATACCTAACTCAATTTTACCTGCAAAAACTGTCTTGCCCTGCTCTTTACGCGCAATGACATAAAATATAGTTCCTACTGTATAAAGCAAAGTTGAAAACACTAAATATTTCAATCCGCCAGCATAGATTAACCAAAAACCATAAATAACTGCAACTGCACCTTTTACTAAAGAAAATACATCTATTTTCTTCTCAGCTATAATTAATCTAAACGCAAAAATTGCTGTAAGCAGATACGGTACTATAATCAAACTTGTTGCCAGCTGGATCATGACCAAATAACCCAGGTGGGAAAAAAATGCAAGAATAACAAAAAGCTGCAGAATTATTGAACTAGCTAGTAGTGCAT
Organism: Burkholderiales bacterium; assembly: GCA_020697025.1. Taxonomy (GTDB): domain Bacteria; phylum Pseudomonadota; class Gammaproteobacteria; order Burkholderiales; family UBA11063; genus Aquella. The sequence goes on along the minus strand of JAJFBO010000064.1, from coordinate 7,846 downwards.
TAGTAGGTACATTTCTCTTATTCATCTTTGCCATAATTTTAGGCATGGCCTTATCTTCTGCCGCAAGATAAAAAATATTAACGGCCAACATCATCCAGGCCAGTAGTGCACCAAGTACACTAACAATAACTGCACCCCTAATACAAAACGCAGTAGTTGTATAGTTTATAGCCGATAGCGCCCAACTGGTAGATGGTATTTCTAAATGGCTTACCTGAGCGCCGGTTAAAATGCCAAAAGGCAAAATAGATATTAACGAATCAAAAAGTAAAACTACTACCACTCCAAGCATGGTGGCTCTGGCCACATCTTTCATATTTTTAGCCCGCATTGCATAAATACATGCAGCTTCAATACCCAGAAAATCCCATACTGTAACTAGCATGGTGCTTTTTACTTGAGTTAAGACACTGCCTAAATTTGTGTCAATAACCATATTTGCCTTAAATTGGCTCCATTTAAAGCCCACAATAAATAGTGTTACAACTGTTAACAACGCTAATATCTTTACCATGGTTATTAAAATATTAACAATAGAGGCTTCCCTTATCCCACGATTTATTAAGAAAAACACTATCCAGATTAGTGCAGATTCACCAATTAATGAAGGTATGTTTATACCACTTTTAAAAGTTTTAAAAATAGAAAAATTAGCTAATGTTGCAAAAACATAAATTAGATAACTGGCATTGCCAAGTAGTGCATTAAGGCCATAGCCCCAGGCAGCATTAAACCCTACATAATCGCCAAATCCATATTTTGCATAGCCATAAAGACCACTTTGTATATCTGGGCGCTTGCGGGTAATATATACAAATGCAGCACCTAATGACAGCATTCCTATTGCTGTAATTACCCAACTGATAAGGACTGGAATAACACCTGCCAAATGAGCAACATTTTCCGGGATATCAAAAACACCGCTCCCCATCATTGAACCAAAAATTAGGGAAAATAATGCAAAAAAGGACAAATCCCTTATATTAACCCCTGATGTAGTTTCAAATTTTGCTGCCATAGTAAATTTTACCTATAATTTATTAAATAAACTACTCTTGGGCAAATTGAAACAATAGAGAAATATATAATTAAAATTATAAATCTATCATTTTAATTTGTTTGAGTAAAAAACCACATTGTACACCTCTTTATAGTTTTATACAATTGTTTTTATACTGCTGCTGCCTGAGCAACCGCCCCAGCCAGGCTGACACTTACTGTAGTCGAAACACCCTGCTCCTGCATCGTAACTCCTACTAGTTGATCAGCCAT
>JAJFBO010000064.1:0-6546 GCA_020697025.1 Burkholderiales bacterium | reverse complement strand
TATTGTTTGATAACTCCTGCACTAAATTACAAAATCTTGCAGTATTTGCATCATCTAGCGGGGCATCAACCTCATCTAAAAGACAAAACGGAGCCGGGTTGAGATTAAAAAATGCAAAAATTAAACTTACAGCACATAAAGCTTTTTCACCGCCTGAAAGTAAGTGTATGGAACTATTTTTCTTGCCTGGAGGCTGTACAAAAATTTGGATGCCACTATTTAAAATATCTTTATCTGTCAGCTCTAAATTTGCACTGCCGCCACCAAACAAGGTTTTAAAATATACAGAAAATGAGTCGCATACTTTAATATAAGTGGTATCCAATAATGCTCTGGTCTCCTGATCAATTTGACTAATCGCACTTTCTAGCTGCACTATACCATCAGTTAAATCAAGCATCTGGGCTATCAAATCACTATTTTTTGCGGTAATTTGTTCTAAATCTTCTATAGCTTTTAAATTAACCAGGCCCAACTCTTCAATTTGTTGCTGTAGTTTAGTAGTTCTGATTTGCAGTTCCTGCAAGTTATTTTTATTTGTAGCCAAAATTTGTTCGTAATCATCACCCAATGAGTGTAAATCATCTAATAATTCCTGCTGGTTATGTAAAAATAATAGTTGCTCCTGCTCTTTTAAACGTAAATTATTTAATTTTTCCTGTATGTTATCTTTAGTTTGATGATATTGGCTAATTTTGTTTCTTGAAGCTGATATTGTATTATTTAATTCGGCCAGTTCATTATTGTGCTCTTCGAGACTACATGCTATATCACCAATTTGCTTGGATAATTCGTCTGCCTCATTTGTTTGCTGGTCTTCCTCTATGCTTTCTCTATCTGCTGTTAGTTTTAAACGTCGTGCAGAGTTTAACTTAATCTGCTCTACCTTTTCTTCCAAATTTTTGCGTAGTAAAGTTATTTTTTGGCCAAAAAGCTGATTATCGATAATCTTCTGATTAATTTTATTATCAATATCATTAAGGCTGGATTTAGCCAAATTATATGATGTCTCGTCTTCTAACCTGTTTAAACTAATATCAGCACTCTTTTGTGATAACTCCTCTACTATCAACTGCTGTTCTTTTATTTTTAATTCTATCTCAGTCAATTCATCTTGTAAATATAGTGTTTCTTGAGACAACAAAACTAATTCCTGCTTAATTTTCTCATGATGGTTTTTAGTTTGAATATAAATTTGCTCATGAGTGGTAAATTCTAATTGCAGTTTATGCTTTAATTGCATCTTCTCTTTAAGTATATTATCTATCTGATTGGCCTCTGAGCCTACTTCCTGAATATAAGATGTTAGTAATGCCAGTTCTTCATCTGCAATGTTAAATCTGGCGGTTATTTCCTCTATTTCGCTATTTAGCATGGTTAATTGGTTTTGATATTCTAATACATGATTATTTGTAGTATTAGCGTTAAATACCACATAACCACTCTTTAATAAATGCCCATCAAGGGTTACAATCATTTGATTAGGCAAAATTACAGGCAGCAACGCCAATGCATGGGCGAAATCATCAGCAACAATATAATCATTTAAAATATTATAAATTAGGGTAAACCCAGCCGATTTAAGCCCCACAAAGTTAGCTAATGTATCTGGTAGTATACTATATTCATCAGAGTTATTATTTATCCATATTGACAGCATGCTATCAGGTATATTTTTGATTTGATCCAGGTTATCTATTATCACTGCAGATAAAATATTATTTAGTGCAATACTGGTAGCAATTTCATAACCTGCTTTTACCTCTAAAAATTGATATAGATAATTTATTTTGTCATTAAAACCTATTATTTGATCTAAATCCTCATTATCTGCTGCATCTGCAACTAATTCTTCCAATGTGGCAATTTTACTCTTAAGGCTGATTTGCTCGCTACGTATCAAAGCTAACCCCTTTGCTTTTTGCTCATGTGTTTGTTTACAGGCAATTAGTTTAGCTTTATTATTACTTGATTGCTGCTCAAGTTGTTCCAATTCATTAGTTAGCTCAAGTATTTGTTCTTGTAGGGAAAAGTAACCCTGGTTAAAATCCAATCCGTGAATTTCTTGTTCTTGTTTTTTTTGTCGGTTTACTAAATTATTAAATTGTCCTTTTTTATGTTCTTTCGTATTATTTAGAAGTTCAAGGTCATGCTTTGCTTTTAGCATCTGTAATCTAATATCTTCTACAACTTTACCTGCTTTATGATATTTTTGCTCTGCTTGAGAAAACGATACGGCTATTTCCTGCTTAATTATCTGGGTTTCTTCTATAATTATAGTATTTGTGCTAATTTGTTCTTCTAATTCATTAATTTGTAAATTTAAATCTTCTGATTCTTTATGCAATTCATCATTTTGATTTAATAAATCATTATAGTCTCTGGATAGACGTTCTATTAATTCATGATTATGTATTTTACGTTCTTCAAGACGGGCTAAATTGGTACGCTTGGTATTAAATAGCATTGTAATTTCATGCAGTCTTGCCTGTTTTTCTGTCTGCTGAATTTGATTATAATTAAGTACTTCTTCTTCACTACTTAAGTTTTCAGATAAAGCCGCTAACTCTTTTTCATTTTTAATAACCAATGCATCAATTTCAGCAATGGTCTGTTTTGCTTTATCCATTTTTAATAAAACCGTAACCAGGCGGGCCGTTTTAAGCTCTGTCTGTAAATCCTGATACTGCTTTGCTACATGCGCCTGGACTTGTAAAGATTCAATTTGGTTAATTAGCTGGCCTTGTATATCTTCAAGACGTACTAAATTATCTTTAGTATCTTGTAACCTAGCGATTGCTTCCTTGCGCTTTTCGCGATATTTTGAGACTCCGGCAGCTTCCTCTAAAAATTGACGCAGCTCTTCCGGCTTTGATTCAATAATTCGTGAAATCATGCCCTGTTCAATTACTGCATACCCCTTGGTCCCAACTCCTGTTCCTAAAAACAAGTCTGTAATATCCCGCCTGCGTACTACCTGGTTATTAATATAATATATAGAGTCTCCACTGCGTGAGATCAGGCGCTTAATTGATACTTCATCATAAGTATTCCATAATCCTGATAAACCTTTCTGGCTGTTATCAAAGACTAGTTCAACAGTTGCCCGTGAAACAGCTTTTCGCTTAGTCGACCCATTAAATATAACATCTTGCATCGATTCACCACGCAGTTGTTTAGCCGAAGACTCGCCTAAAACCCAACGTACAGCATCAATGACATTAGATTTACCACAGCCATTAGGGCCAACAACTGCAACCCTATTGCCATTTACTTCAATAGAGGTGTTTTCTACAAAGGATTTAAAACCAGATAATTTTATAAGAGATAAGCGCATATGATTATTTTACAATGATAAATAAAGGTATATTTTAACACGAATTATTAATATTATGACATTCTAGTAACTAATCATTTTTACAGTAATGTTTAGTTATCGCTTATCTTTTGAACCTCTATATCAATAAGCATTTGAATATAACCAAGTAGCGCTTTTTATTCGTGCCAAAGGTGCAGGTGTATTACTAGTCCTAAAGCTGCCAGCGGCTTAATAGTTTTGACGTGCTGTAACACTTCAGACAATATAGCCAGTGCACTTAAGCTTACAACCAGACTACAGGACTAGCCATTTTTTATAGGCTGCCAACCATAGAAATTAAAGTTTAATATTGATTAACACATTGTTGATAAAGAGCGGATTCTACATATTTAATACCACAGTAAAAATATTTCCACTTTGTATCATCATTAATATATTCACGAGATGGGGTATCACCACCAGTATAATATCGCCTATAATTAGTTTCCTGAATATTACTGCTATATGGAAAATTATTCAAAGTAGTAGTTATCTCAGCAGGATTTCCATAAACTGTTTGATAATCATATAATGGCGCCCAGGCTAATGTTGAACCATTGCCTAAAGTAGAATAATATGTTGTATAACCATTGAAAGTACCGTCTGACAGGATATCAGCTATTTTAAATCCAGGGTTATTACCAAAATAGCTATTAAAAGCTATCGTCCCAATTAAAGGAATAGACGCATTTGGCAACGAAAAAAATTCACGGTGGTTATGCCCGGCATATATAGCAGTAATGATGGGTGCATATTGCTTTAAAAGCGCCAGATATCCAATTTGTAAATCACTATCTAGTACTGGATAGACTTTGTCTTCGGCAGCACTGTAAAATGTATCCAAACCATATGGAATATGCTGAAATATAATAACTTTTTTATTATTATTTTTTGCATTAAGTAATGCACTCTCAAACCATGCAAGCTGCTCCATAGAAGCACTTTCATTTGGTCTGGAAAAAGAAATTGGATTGGTATTTATCCCTATTAACTGGATTTTATCAGATAAAGATATACTGGCGTATCCACCCTTACTAAATGACTCCATAAAACCTGCCTTGTCATTATCGCCAATAAACCCGCTTAAATATCTACCTACAGTGTTTAAAAAAACCTTTGATTGCATAGCATAATTACCCGAATCATTATCATTATTACCTAATACAAAATAGATTTTAGTATCTGCAGGCAGCCTCTTATGCACTTGTTGAAGTACATATAACAGGGTTTTAGCACTAAACTCCGTCAGCTGTTCCTTATATTCAGATGGAGCAAACGTTCTATAATTTCTATCAAAATTATGCGTAAGTACATCTCCAGTAATTAAAACAGTTTTAACTTTATTGGCAAGGGTAATTACTGCCAAATTATCCAGGCCTTGCATTAGAAAAGCATTATTTGTTTCTTCCCCATAAGTATTTATTGATTCTGCACTAAAAAGTACGGGCCATTGCTCAGCTGGAGTTTCTATCAAGGTTTGGAGTGATGAACATGGTTCAATACCTTTAGAGCATTCAGCATAAGGGTTAAAATGTATATCAGAAAGTAATAATACATTTTGCCCTGCATCAGGAATACTATAGGCACCCCCACTATTGCCAACACCACAACTAATTAATAAAGTACAAACCGATATACATAACCATATTCTTATAAACTTACAGCACCTATTCATTATCATTTATTTCCTTATTAGCTATTTGATAATATAGCAAAAATTAAATTAATATTGTTCAGGATTATTAATGCAACTTGTATAAACTGCCAGATCTGCCGTTTTGATTCCACAATAATAATATTTCCAATTTGTATCACTAATTTTTTTATTTAGATTTCCCATATAGTTTTCTGAATAATGGGTAGCCATTGGGATTTTTAAAGAAAAAGGCACCTTCAATCCCAAAGTATTTATTATATTTAAAGGATCAGCGTAAGCATTATTATCACATAAACTCAAATAATAACAATACGGAATTTACGTATAGTAGCCAACTCGCTATATTTTATAATAAATTCAGGTATCTAGAACTTTATAAAAAGTTCTGTATTATAATATTTAATGCTAACCTTAATTTTTTGGTATTATTTAATTATCAATTTTCTTAAGAACTATTTGCCTGAAACGTAAAACTGTTACAGAAAAAATAAATTCTACTATTATATATGCAACCATAGCCCCATATAAATCAAAATAATTAATAAGAACAGTTCCTACTCCTACTGCTAAAAATAATTTGAAAATTACTAAATAGGTAAATATTTTATTTGTATGTTCATTAAAATAATTAATAAACATTATCTCCCCGGTAACCACGGCTCCTGGAATATTAGCTATTAGAGCAAACAGTATAAAATGTTTCACTGCATTGAACTTTATACCATATAGATGTAGAAGAGCTGGGGTTAAGAAATATAAAAATATACCAACTAATAAAATTGAAATCGTAGCAATAATGGAAACTTTATGTAACACTTTTTCCAGCTGCCGCTTTTCTCCATGCATCGCATTAATGATTGGTTCCAGGAAAACATTCTTCATACTATTAGTGATGATAAAAGATAAATTTGCAATCATTACAGTCGCCGAAAAAACACCAACTGTTCCTTCTGGTATAGGTAATACTTCCATTAAAATTAATAAAATTCCGGTACTTTGAAAGGAAAATATTTGTTGTGCAGTAAAATGAAAAGCATCTTTTAAAATATTTTCTGGAAAAATGAATCTTCTGGAAGACACATTCATAAAAAATAAAAATATTACTCCAAAGGCAAAAATAGTGACTACTAAGAAGCTAGCCATAGTGCCTAATACTGCATTATTAAGTGTTATTGGCATCACTAGTAAAAAACCTACTAAAATCCATGACGCTGCATAATACAAAATGGCATATAAAACTTTATAGCTTAATGCTCTAAGAGTTTTTAGAGCAAATGTATAAAAAGCAAATATACCAGCACAAGCTAAATAAAAATATGCAGGATGTATACTATCATATAGTATTCGATCAAACATTAAGTTATGAACAGATTGATTAACAAGTAATGCAAAAATTTCCCAGGCCACAAAAATATAAAATATAAATTTTGCTATGCTGGTCAGGAAAAACTTGGCATTTCCATGATTTTCGCTTCTTAACAAACGCGGCATATGCTTAATAATAATATAATCCAGGCCAAACAATAATAAT